>JAMPGQ010000031.1 GCA_023663825.1 Anaeroplasma bactoclasticum | reverse complement strand
ATTTTATCACTTTAAGTCAATCAAAAACCCTTTTTAAATGACAAATATGACAAAATAGGTATGAAATATCAAAAAAAATATCATAATTATTAGTGAAATTCAATAAAGAATTTGATATAATATAAAGAAGTATTATGAGGTGAAGTATAATATGAAAGAAAATAAAAAGAAGAAATTCCATTTCCGTTTACCAAAATTAACACCACTCAATTTAATATTGATGATATTGATTCCAATTATTTTATTTATTATCATTGCTATTCCTATATTATATGTAAATGAATATAATGCTAATAAGGTAACCCTTTTTTCAAGTGATTTAGCAGAAGTAAATAAAAAAGAAATTGTTTATGGAAATAAAAATACAGAAATGGATTTTGAATTTGTCCTTTATTGCACAAATTACGATAATGCTTCAGGCACTATCAAGTTCCAAGCATTTATCTATGAAAATGAAAATACAAGAAATGTTATTAATTTAGCAAATAAAGTTAAAATTCGTTTAGGAATGTATAGCGATTGGATTAAAGTGGAACAAACCTCTTCTTCCTATGAAAAATATATTGCTACTGGACCAAAGGCAGCTAAGGAACAAACTAGAAGTCGTTATGATTTTACATTAAACAATATACCAACTCTACCAAAAAAAGGAAATTTACCTTTTATAAAAATAAGCTCTATCCCTGTATATGCTTATATCACTTACACAACCACAATTAATGGTACTGAAGCCACAAAAAGGTATATCTTAAAATATAACTATAGTGACTATGTAATCGATTCTAAGTCACTTTTTGATAATAGAGAAAAGGAATTAAATGTATCTTCTTCCAATATCCAGTGGAGATACAAAAAAGATACCTCTTGGACAAACTCTACTTTGCTTGAGGATTTAACTGGTATAGAGGCTAGAACCTCCGATACACATATCCAGTGGAAAAGGAAATGTGATACAGAATGGACAGATTTAAAAGCATTTAAGGAGTTGTCAGGCTATATAGAAGGCGTTACTCCTGAAATTACCATTTCAAGTTCCTATATCCGTTATCGATTTGATAGCGAAAAGGACTATAGCAATTTAACCTCTATTTCTAGTTTACAAGAATTAAATATTATGGTAGAAGATGGATATATTCAGTGGAAAAGAAAAAATAGTTCTACTTGGACAAACCTAAAGGCTTTAACTGAATTAGAAAATTATACAGAAGAAAAAACTGTTCAGGTACAACAAAGTGGCAATAACATTCAGTGGAAATATTCTAATACAACCACATGGATTACTCTAACTACAGTTCAAAGCTTAATTGGCGTAGAAGTACAATTTGACGAAAATAAAAACATTCAGTGGAAATGTATTGATGAAACAGAGTGGAGAAATTTAATTATCAATGGAGAACAAGCTACAGAAGCCAATATTGATAATACTCCAATCAAATATGGACCTACAGCTGGTGGTATAGAATAGTTAAAAAGACTATGCTCGCATTTAGACGAACATAGTCTTTTTATTTGAAAAGCATTGTTCCAATAATATGAGGTGGAAAAAATTCTCCTAATTCTAATCCGATGAGGGTTGAATTAATCTTAGAAAAACAAAATTGTTTTAAAACCTCTTTTCCTTCCTCTTCTCTCCCACAAAAGAGTGTCACATGAGGTTGCCAGGAAAACCCATCAGCGTAATTTCCTTCAAAGGCTTTGTGAAGAGACTTTAATTCTTTTGTCAAAGTTGGTTTTGCAAAAATAACTTGATGATGAAAATGGCTCAAACCTACAAGTTCAATACGACTAGACTTAGTTGTCTTTTGTATGAATGACATCTTTTTAAGTAATTCTTCTTTCATATCTATAGGAAAACTCCCTAAGGTGATATGAAATGGAATTCCCATAGTTTGCGTACCATTTGGATATTGCTTTAAAATTTCCTTCTGTAAATCAGTTAAATACTTTTGAGTTTCATCATCTAAAATAGCATACACAGTTAAAAATTTATCTTTTTTCATAATCTTTTTTTAAAACACCTAGCCATTTTTCAAACTAGGTGTTTTTCTCCTTACAAACTAAATTTTTTAGACTTGCTATCCCCTTTAAAAGTGACCTCTAACTCGTTTATAGCACTACGAAGCGTTTTTAAAATTTTATCCACATCATGAACATCATAATCATAATTGCTTGTATTAGCAAGATTCCCAATTAATTGAATTTGCTTTAAAGCATTATTTGTACGAGCTTCTGCTAGTCTTATAAATTTTTCTTTTTTTGTTTCTTCCATCTAAAATACCATCCTTTACTACAATTTTACAATATATCTCAAAATTGTCAATCATATTTTCCAAATTTAAACTAGTTTATCTGTTTTCGAAGAATAAAACTGTAGCACTAAGGAATTCGTTAAAATCTTAATAAGCATATGGTGCTTTCTCATAGAATGAAACAGGATACAATATTGTAATTCTATATTGATTAATTCAACACCAAGGAGTCTCATTTTAACTTCACATAAAAAACGACCAAATTTCTTAAGTCGTTTTCTTTAGAGTAATTTGCATAAGTACATATGGTAATATTAATAGCAAATATCTTATTTTTAAAATTAAATTTTATCACTCATTTCAAATAGAGTTCTATCAATATGTTTTTACTTGTTTTCCCTATTGAGTCACAGGAAGTTCATCTTTATTATAAAATATTAGAGTTCCATTTAAATATGCATCAAGATCTTCATCAACTAATACAATAATGCCACTAGGTAATATATAGCTTCCATTAATTGATACTTGTGTAATTGAAGTGCTATATAAACCAGTTATTAAAGCCATATCAAATTTCAAATCTAATAAATATCCACATCCCAAGCAAGTAGCGTATCTTCCATTAACAATTTCAGATTGTAGTATCATATGTGGCTGACTCTCGCCAATTATTTTTCCACAATCGCAAGTCAATTTATGTCCCTTGTGGTTGTAGTATTGTATAGAATATGAGTGTGTATGAAATGATACTGTTATTGTTCCTGAAGCTGTTGTACTAAAATAATTTGTTTTTAAATAATATATTCCTGAATATAAGGTATGACTAAATTCTTTTGTAGAACCAGCATTAGTAGAAGTTAGTGAAATATTTATTTTTTTAAAATTCGAGTCATATAATGAAACTATTAATTCACTTGTAGAAGATATTGTAACCTTATACTCATTAGTATTTTCAATATTCAATTTTAAAAAATAATTTTTATCATTGAAAAATGTGCTTGTGGAATCAACAGTCTTACTTAATGATTCGCCATTATCATTTATTGAGATTGGAGAACTATAATTTTTTAATACATATTTTACAGCGCTAAATGCATTTAATTTTTTAACATTTTGGGTTGTACCATTTGAAACCGTAATTGATATAGTTTCAGCACTATTTAAAACAGATTCTCGCAGCTCTTGTGTTGTTAAACTTGGATAAATAGACGATAGCAATGCTACAATTCCTGTGACGTATGGTGCAGCCATTGAAGTTCCACCCATATAGTGATAACCAATTTCTTGATGTGGAGAAGATTTATATTGATAAGGACTTGCATCAAAAATTTCCTCAAAATTATTCACGATTTCTTCCCATGTCAATCTATCAGAACCAACTAATTCATACAAAATGTTTCTATCAATTTCTTTGAATTCACATAATCTTGTTCCGTCAGCAAAAACAATATTATGTTCCAAACAAAATGATGTAGGAATTGTGCTTAAAATATTTCCTCCAGGAGCCCAAATGTCAACCTTACCCCAACAAGAAAATGCACTTCTACTACCATCTGATTCTAGCGAACCAACTGAGATAATTTTTGGATTATCTAATCTTGCAGGATATCCGACATTATCATCTCCACTATTTCCTGAGGAACAAATAATTATTCCATTATATAAATTTATTGCATCAGTCATAGCGGTTGATTCTTCTTTACCACTCATACTTAAATTAATAATTTTTATATCATTATTATGAGCATATAAAATAGCTTCAGTTACAGCTTCTGAAGTGGCATTAATATCACCCACTTTCAAAGAAACTAACTCAATATCCCAATTCACACCAAGAACACCTGTTGAATTATTACCCTCAGCTCCAATGATTCCAGCAACATGTGTTCCATGGATATTATCACCATCTGCCCATGGATTATTATTTCGAGTAAAATCTCTACTTAACTCTTTATTTACTCTATTTACTAAATCAGGATGAGTTCTGTCAATTCCTAAATCAATAATACCCACTCTAATAGTGCTTCCACCAGTTACCATATCCCATGTTTCTGGAAGCTCCAAATCATCCATTGCCCATTGCCCATTAATAAAAGGATCATTAGAATATGTACTTGTAAACTCTCCTATATAATTTGGCTCTGCAGAATAAACATCTTCTCTCTTCTCAAGAATATGAATATAGTCAATAACTGTAGGTTTAGAAGGATAAGATAATTTAAGCACTAATGTGCTTCTAAATTTTTCAATTTCACTATTTTCATAATGTAAAGTATCACTTATTGCAGTTACATTATCAATCTTATTTTTGACATTTTCTGATATTTCTTTTGTCAATTCAGTAACACTTACCAAATCCAAATTCGGAAAATCTTTTATAGAATAATCTGAAAATTTTAAAGAGGCGCTCTTAGTTAATGTCACAAGAATAGTATCGTCAGTAAAATTATCTTCAACTGTTGCGTTGCAAATCTTTTTTGCCTCATTTTGGCTGTCAGTATTAGCATAAACTTTTATGAAACGATTTGTAAATGAAAAAACTAATATAAACAATATAACAACTATAAATATTTTTTTATTCATTTTATTATTTTGCATATTTTACTCCTTATTTTGATTTTCAATTTTGTTTTTAAGCTGGATTAAGATTTTTCTTGTAATAATACCTTCTTCATAATATGCATCCTCTAATTCATAAAAATTTCCTTCTTTATAAACAAGCGGCTTGTTTGTATCAGGAAATAGGATTTTAAGATGAAAGCCGAAGTCCATAAATATTATAGGTGTGATAACCTGACATGCCCACCTATTCATTCTGACAATAGCTACATCATCATATTGACCATAATAATTTATTATTTGAACACTGCTAATACTAAGTGATGTTTCTCCATGCAAGTGTGCATATTTTAAATAATCTTCTTTGATTTTTTCTTCAGTTATCTCTACTCCAACATTTCTCTTCATATAAGCGTAGATAGTAATATCTTCATCAATTGGCTCTTCATTATACTTTTTGACTTTGTTATCATCATAATATAAATCAACATTTTTCAAACTTCCTGTAAATGGGAAAATATATTTTGTAATAATGGTTCCTTTTTCTACTGTAACTATTTCCGATTCTGTTCCCATTTTAAAATCAATGTTTACTGTTTGTTCCATATCTAGATTTTCAATTTTGTTTTTAAGTTGAATTAAGGTTTTTCTTGTAATAATACCTTCTTCATAATATGCATCCGCTAATTCATAAAAGTTTCCTTCTTTATAAACAAGCGGCTTGTTTGTATTAGGAAATTGAATCTCAAGATTAAAGCCACCATAGCCCATAAACGTGATAGATGTGATAACCGGATATCCCCACCTATTCATTCTGACAATAGCTACATCATCATATTGACCATAATAATTTATTATTTGAACACTGCTAATACTAAGTGATGTTTCTCCATGCAAGTGTGCATATTTTAAATAATCTTCTTTGATTTTTTCTTCAGTTATCTCTACTCCAACATTTCTCTTCATATAAGCGTAGATAGTAATATCTTCATCAATTGGCTCTTCATTATACTTTTTGACTTTGTTATCATCATAATATAAATCAACATTTTTCAAACTTCCTGTAAATGGGAAAATATATTTTGTAATAATGGTTCCTTTTTCTACTGTAACTATTTCCGATTCTGTTCCCATTTTAAAATCAATGTTTACTTTTTGCTTACTCTTATTACATCCTATACAAATAAGGCTAAAAAGAGTAACAGCTACCATTGTGAATAATTTAATTACCTTATTTTTAAACATATGATTCACCCTTCCTTTATTTTTATTCTCCATTGATAACAGCCAATCTACTTTTTCATTTTTTGATTTTTAACGTAGCTGACATATCTCTACACAATATAATTTCTTCATATTCATTATACCATTCTTTATTACAAAAATCAAAACAAAGGAGTCGACAAAATTCGACAATGCTTTAAGATGTATAAAAAGGCGGAGAAATCATTATAAGGTTTAATTATACTAGATTGGTTTTTTTATTTCAAAATAGAATATGTGTTTCTATGATAAAATTGAGATGTAAAAATAAAGAAAAGGAACCCGTATTTAGAGTTTTCCATCCACTAAATACGGGTTATGTTTTTCAAATTTAAGCTAGTTTATAGTTTTTGGCTTGTTGAGTAAAGAGCTTATAGTATAAGCTAGTTTTATCTTTCATTAAATTATCATGTGTATCAAAACGAGAAACTCTCCCGTGCTCTAAGATAAGTATTTTGTCACAAAATATAGAAGATGACATTCGATGAGAAATATAAATGGCTGTTTTATGTAAAACCATTTCGTTGAAATTTTCATATATCTCAGCTTCTGCTAAAGGATCTAAGGCACTTGTTGGTTCATCTAATATTAATAAATTTGCTGGTTTAGCTAAGGCTCTAGCAATCGCTATCTTTTGATTTTGCCCTCCAGAAAGCTCAACGGCATCCTCTTCATAATATTTAGAAAGAGTAGAGTCATATTGTTTAGGAAGTGCCTCAATACTAGAAGAGATCCCTACATCCTCACAAAGTCTTTTAATCTCTTCCATTTTTCCATTAGGTATAATATTATCTTTAATAGAAAATGCAAATAATTTATAATCCTGAAAAACAGCACTGATTTGATGAATATAGCTGTTTTTCTCATAACAAGCTATAGGTATTCCATTTACCAAAATTTCTCCACTTGTTACATTATATAAACGACAAATGAGCTTCACAATAGTAGTTTTTCCTGCACCATTTAACCCAACAATTGAAATTTTTTCATTTGCATTAATTTTAAAGGAAACATCCTCTAAAATATATTTTTCTGTCCTTGGATATTTAAAATATACATTTCTAAATTCAATACTTTCTATAGTTTCTAAAGGCTTGATGCCTGTATTTGAATCTATTGGTAGCTCCATTAGCTCTATCATAGGACGTATATATTCTATACTTCTAATGTAGTTGCTGCTACAATCAATTAAATTTTTCGTACAATCAGCAAAGCTTATACAAGAAGAAATTGTCAAGGAAAAGCTAGAAACTGGAAGATGCTTTGTTATCGTTCTTATCCCAACCAAAATATAGATAAGTGCCATTTGAATATATCGAACAAGCCCCATAGGAATTTGTGAAGCTCCAAGTTTCAAATTAACCCGTGAAAAATATTTAGTTACCTCATCACAGCTGCTTTGAAATTTTTTATTCATTAATTGTGCCATAGGATATAGGCGAAATTCCTTGCTATTATTTACATCGATTAAGGTATTCAAATAATAGCCTGTATGATAATTGATAGGCAATAGTTCTTTATAAAACTTGATTTGAATTACCATTGAAAGCATAGTTATCAAAACATTTAAAATAATTCCACCAGCAAGAATCGCAGTAAGAATCGGATCAAAGGAAATAATCACTGCTAATAAGCCTATAATCGTAATTAAATTAGAAAGGATTTGGACAAAATTCCAAAGAAGGGAATAAATAGCCCCCATATTGTTTATCCCCATAGCTGCATTCTTCTTAAGCTCTAAATAATATGGATCCTCTAAATAACAAAATGGTAGAGATAATATTTTTTCAGATATCGTATGGTCGATAGCTTCCTGCATTTTAATTCTATGGATATCTAAAAGCCTCTCACTATATTTTAATAGAAAAGCTAAAGCCACCTCTATACCAACAAGAATACTGCCTGTAATAAGTGCCTGTCGGAGGCTTCCCTCCTCTAATTTTTTTAAAATAATAGATAAAGTATATGCTCCAAATATGGTCGTTATAGAGGTAATTAAAACATTGAAGATTAAGACAAGAAAATAAGGTTTATAGGCTTTAATAGCAATTTTTAAAAATTTTAATAAGATATGCTTAGGCTTCTTCACTAGCCATTACCCCCTCCTGATAATATTTTCCCTGTGTCTTAAACATTTCATAATAGCCACCCTTTTTATCCATTAGCTCATGATGTGTTCCATATTCTTTTAAGCCTGTCTCATCAAAAAAGGCAATCTTATCACAAAATTTCGTTGAGGATAATCTATGGGAAATATAAATGGCTGTCTTATGCTCTACTAGGTCATTAAAGGACTGATAGATTTCTGCCTCAGCTAGAGCATCTAACGCACTGGTAGGCTCATCTAAAATGACAACATTACCATTTTTATATAGGGCACGAGCAATTGCTACCTTTTGTCTTTGCCCACCAGATAAATCGACACCTTCAGCATCTAAAACCTTTAAAAGCTGAGTATCATATTGATAGGGTAGTTCTTCTATCTTTTCCTTTAAGCCAACGTGATTCAGGCAATCTATGCCCCTATCTCTTGCCTCTTTGCTTCTATCATCCCCAATCACATTTTCTAACACACTACACGCATATATCTCATAATCCTGAAAAACTGTACTAAACATCTGATAATAGCTTTCCTTAGCAAATTCATTTGCATCTATACCATTAATTAAAATTTGTCCCTCTGTTGGACGAAATAAACCACTTAAAAGCTTTACAATCGTTGATTTTCCACTACCATTTTTCCCTACAATGGCTAGCTTTTCTTTCGCTTTAATTTTAAAATTGAAATTCTTAAATATCCATTTTTCTGTATCTGGATACTTAAAAGAAACATCTTTAAACTCAATTTCAGGAGCAATATTCAAATCAATCGCCTTTTTAGTGCCAGAATGTAGATATTGATATTTTGTATCAATTATTTCAAAATAGGATTCACTATATTTCACATTAGAAGCTAAATCGGAAGCCAAATTAACAAAGGTTCTTAAAACTGTAGTAAAGGCTACAATCGTTGTGATATATAAGGATACCTCACTTACACCAATATTCCCATCAAAATAGGCTTTAATGATTAAAGCATAGGATATGCCATCTTGAATAAGAAGAGCAAGTAGCCCAAAAAGTCCATACCCAAATTTTCGATTCGAAATTGCCTTCACAATAGAAACATAATTTAAGGATTTTTCCTTGTATTTTTCCATAAGCGTATCCTTTAGCTCAAACACACGAGTATCCTTGCCATTTTCAAAATCACTACAAGCATTGTTATAATAATATTTTTGACGCCCCGCGTGTGCCTTTTCTTCTTTTCTTTTCTCAATATATTTTGAAAGTCTTTGATTGAGGATTGCCGTACATATTGTACTTAAAATACAAACAACTGCTACCCATATACTGAAAAACATAAGAATTATAGCAAATAAAAGAATACTAACTAAGCTTTCAAGCATTCTAGATAAATTGGTATATACACCCTGAAACCCAGTGCCATCACTATTTAAGGCCTCAAAGCCTGCATTCATTTTATCCTGAACCTTAGGATTTTCTATATTCTCATAATCTATCTGTTGATAAAGCTTCGCACAACGAAGAAACTCCTTTTGTCTTAAATCTAAGAATACTGGTTCAATTAAAGCATTCATCAAAACACTTATAATGAAACAGACTATACCAATTCCTGATAAAGCTAAGACCCGATAGATCAAATCCCATTCTCCTTTTTGTTCTAAAATACTATCAATGATAATTTTAGTAAAAAAGACACTTAAAACGGGAATACTCCCACCAAAAATTGCTTTTAATATACAAAAGAAATATACACGAAAATATCTTCCCTCACGAACTAATTGAAGCTGTCTTTTGATTGTACGAAGTGGATGACGATTTTCCATATAAAATACACCACTTCCTAAAATTTAAATTTAGACATACTGCTTTTAATCCTAGAGGTAATATCAACATTTAAGGCCTTACCATTTATCTCAACACTTCCAGAAACAGAGCTAGCACTCACTTTAATATCCTCTGGTCCTTCTACTATCATAACATCGCCACTAATGCTCTCTATTTTACATTCACAGGTATTGATACGCTTTATACTAACATCACCAGAAATCGTATGAATAAAAACCTTATCAACGACTAGTTCATTGATTTCAACATCACCAGAAATCGTATTCATAGAAGCCTTAGGTGAAATTAAATGCTTCAATCTTATATCACCAGAGGTAGTTGTTATTTTAGCCTGTTCCTTAGCATTGATGTATGGTAAATTAAAATCGCCACTTACATTGACTATTTCAAATTGATCACAATTTATTTTTCCCTTTGCCATATTGAAATCACCAGTGACATTATTTACAATAAAGGAAGAAAAATAAGCATCTTCTCCAATCAATAATCTTCCATCATATCTATGTCCACCTCGATAAACATTATTGCCCTCTTTATTAGATAAGTGAATTTTATTACCTTCTCTTTTAACCTCTATATATTTGAAGGCACCACTTTCTATATCAAATTTTACTTCTGCACCTGGAATAATAGAAACATCAAAATCAGAAAAGCAAGCTAAATCCAAAATCAGCTCATACGTTTTAGACTCATCCTTTCCACTCTTATACTTCTTGACAATTGTATCAATATCCTCAAGCATGCCAATAACCTCTTCTTCTGTTAAACCAGCCTCCTTGCCAAGAAGAAAGCGATTTTCATAAAGATTTAAAATTTCTTTTACCCCTGATATTTCAGCCTCTACAAGCTTCTTTTCTAATTCTTCTAAAAATACCTTTTTCATTTCATTCACACTCCTTTAATAATTTTTCTGCCTGCTCAAAGGTGATTTCCTTATCCTTTAAGGCAGCAAGAATTTCTGTTCTTGTCATCTTTTCCTTTATTACAACCATAGACGTATCAAAGCCTAACGCACGAATTAACTCATCTAAGTTCTTTTTTACTGTCGGATAAGATATATTCAAATCTCTTTCTACACCCTTAATATTTCCCGCGTTTTTAATAAACACTAAGGCAAACTGCTGTAATTCATTGGACAAATAATCAAATTTAGATAATTCAAACTGTCCACTAATTTTAGTTCCACAGGATTTACAAGAAAGCTCAGTTATAAAAAGCTTTTCCTCACAAAAAGGACAAACCCCTAGCATCTTCTTTTTCATTATTACACCTCATTTTCAATTTTGATTATAAAATACATCAAAAAATTAATTTTGTCAATAGTATTTATTAATTTTTTTAATTATTAAATTAATTTTTTTAATTTTGTTGATTAATTTTATTAAAAATACATATTAGAGCTTTAAATGATGAATGACCATTAATTAAGGCTTTAGAAATATTTTGTCTAAGTAATTTTTAACCCATTTTAAAAAAATCAAGTATGTAGGAGTAAATCTATATAGTTTTTAGCCATTTAAAAAGTGTGTCCATAATGAACACACCTCTTTATTAAAATTCCACACCTAATCTTTTATAGATAAGCTCTCATTTTCTAATCAAAAAGCCTTTACAATTTTATCGTGTAGCTTTCGCATTATTAAATGTCGAATTAATCGTATTAATATATTTTCTTGAGAAGGTGGCTAAAATATCACCCTTATAATGCTTTTCTTTTCCATCAGGAAGTATAATTTTTTCTTCCTTAGGATAATACTTATCAAAGGCAATTCCAATTGCCATATCATATACCTTCCAAAACAAATCAGAGTCATAGGCAGAATCTCTACTAAATCCTTCTAAATCTTCTGTACTAAATTCTACATCTCTAAGACTTACAATATCATCATATAATCCTACATAAGGAGCATTATAGCTCACATAATATGTGTTTGCAAAGGCAGGATCAACATGATTTGGTCCTTCATCTCTACCACACATAAAATTGATAAATTCTAAAGCTAAATCATAATTAGCAGAATGTTTAGGAATAACTAAATTATCACAAAACGCTATCGTATTACTTGGAATAAAAATATCAAAGCCAACCTGATAGTTATCCTTATAGATACCTGCATCTTTAGTAATGGTTTCTATCATTTTACTAAATTCTTCTATTTTTACATCCTTAGCAAGATATGCATCAATGACAGTAGAGGCAACATTCTCACAATAATAATATAAGAAATCTCCTGTCCACATGAAGCCTAAATCACGGTTCTTAGCAACAATATCTTTCTTAATATCATCTGTTCCCCAGGCATCATACTTCATATTTTTAATAAGAGAATAGATTTGATTTAATTCATCCTTAGAAAGCTCTTTTTCTATATCAAAGCCTAAATATCTACAAGCTGCATAATAAGAATGCAAATTTGAGTCATACATTGCAACCTTTGTTCCATTAGGTAGAATGCTTCTATCAAACAAGGAGGCCCATTCATTTTCTGCAGTTATAACTGCCTCTTTCAAGCCTTCCTTATATGTAGAATACACAATTCCCCATGTCCCCCACAAATAAGGAACATAATAGTTAGTAATGCCAGTCATTTTTGACTCTAAGTTTTCAGCAATACCTTTTACTCCTGGCATTCTATCTTCCATCTTATAATTTGGTATACGGCTAAAATCAATTTCTTGTAGCATATCATTTTGAGCCATCTTTAAAACCATATAGTCAGAAGGACACATCACATCAAAGCAGGTTGTACCAGCACTTATCTTTGAATAGAAAAGCTCATTGGATTCTCCAAGCTCCATAGCCACTTCACAATTATATAAGCTCTCAAATTCCTCTAGCATTTCTTCATCAACATACTCTCCCCAATTTAAGAACAATAAAACTCTTCTACTCTGGCAGGAGCATAAAACCAACAGGAAGAATAAACTTAGTAATACAAAACTAATTCTTTTTCGCATGACTTCTTCTTCCTTTCTTCCAAATCGCATATAAAATGATTAATATCATTGAAACAATAGTTAAAGCTGTAGAAAAGGCATAAACTCCAGGGAATAAGGATTTCTTACCAATAGAGGAATAAATCCATATAGATAAGGTGTTAAATCCATTTCCTGTAGTAAAGTAGCCTACAACGAAATCCTCAAAGCTAATCGTAAAGGCTAATACGACGCCTGAAAAGATTCCCCCACTGATTGCAGGAATTAAAACTCGTATTACAGACTTTAAAGGTTTAATTCCTAAATCCATACTCGCATCCATTAAATTTGGATCAATTTCCTTCATTTTAGGTAAAACAGATAAAATGATATATGGAAATATAAAGAATAGATGAGCAATGAGGATTGTCCAAAATCCAAATATATGTCTATTAATTGGTAATAATAAAGAGAATATCAGCATCAAGGATATACCTGTTACTATATCTGCATTCAATAACGGAATATTATTTAAAAGCATCAATCTAGATTTAATTTTAGGTGGCAAATAGAAAATACCTATTGCCACAAAGGTTCCCAATACTGCAGCGATAAGCGTAGCTGTAATAGAAACTAAAAATGTATTTTTAATTGAATTTGTAAGACTACGCTTAGAAAACATTTGCAAATAGTTATCAAAGGTAAAGCCTTGGAACTCTGTTGTTGAAGCGCTAGAGTTAAAGGATTGTATCGCAATAACAATTACAGATAAATAAAGCATAAAAATGGAAAAGATAACTAATAGTATCTTAAGGACTTTCCATATGGTTGCTAAGATACGATAATCTTTATAGCCATATTCTTCTATAGTAGCCTTTGGAAATTTCACTTCTTCTGTCATCATATCAAAGTCTCTCCTTCCTTATCTACTTTATTGATTAAAAGGATAGAACCTAAAATAATAACTAAAACAATAATTGCCAAAACAGCTCCTTGATTATAGCTCATATTGATAAAGCTTTGTTCAATGATATTGCCAATAAGTAAAATATTACCAGCACCTAATACCTTAGGTATTGCAAATCCAGATAAACAAGGAAGTAAAACCATCATAGAACCTGATACTACTCCTTTTAATGATAGAGGTACAATTACTTTCCAAAACTTTGTAAAATTCGTAACACCTAAATCTAAAGCTGCTTCCTCTAAGAAAGGATCAATCTTTTCTAATGAAGTATAAATAGGAAGTACAATAAACGGCAAATACGTAAACACCATTCCAAGTAATATTGCCCAATCTGTACCAATAATATTTAAGCCTGGAATATGAAAAATATCAGATAAGATGTTTTCAGGCTTAAATATAGATGCCAGTGCATTGATTCTTAAAAGCACATTGGTCCACATTGGTAAAATTAGTAATAAAAGAATCATATATTTATTTTTTATTTTGGATTTATACAAGCTATATGCTAATAAATATCCAAAAAAGATACAAAGGATTGTAGTTAAAACGCTATACTTTAAGGAATTCCAAAAAGCAATCAATACAGACTCAGTTCCAATAATCGCAAAGTTATTCATTGTAAACTGCATGTCTTTAAACTGAATTCCTTCTGTATCCACAAACATCAAGCAAACCATAATGAGTACTGGAAAACAGGCAAAAATATAAAGCCAGTACATATAAGGTCTTGCTAGATGATCTAGATGGTGGTTCCCAGCCAGATGAGGTTTATTTACTCTGTTACGATGGTTTTGCATGAACCGTCTTCCTTCATCAAGCAAATTTCATAAGGGTCAACTGATAACCCAACCTTTTGACCTGTTTTTATATCTTCATAAGTATGAACCACAAATTCTTGTCCTTGTAAATCCACACATAGTTCATAATGTACCCCTTTAAAAATAGATGAGGTAACATTTCCTACAAGTTTTGCTTTCTTAAGAGGAACAACATCCCAATCCTCAGGACGAATCACAACGTCTACGACCTCATTATCATCAAACTGATAGCCAACGCATTCAAAATCTACATCTAAAAAACGCACCAAGTTCTTCTTTACATAAACGCCTCTAACAATATTAGATTCACCAATAAAGTTTGCTACAAAGCGATTTACTGGCTCGTTATAAATATCCTTAGGTGTTCCTAGCTGTTGAATGATACCATCCTTCATTACAACGATTCTATCTGACATAACCATAGCTTCTTCTTGGTCATGCGTAACAAAGACAAAGGTAATTCCTAAATCTCTTTGCATTTCCTTAAGCTCATATTGCATGTTTTGTCTTAACTTTAAATCTAACGCAGATAGTGGTTCATCAAGCAAAAGAATCTTTGGTTTTAAAATAATGGCTCTTGCAATTGCAACTCTCTGCATCTGACCACCAGACATATTAGTAATCTTACGATCCTCGAAGCCTACCAAATTAACCATCTCTAAAGCTGCTTTTACAGCACTCTTTAATTTTTCCTTTAGTTTCCAGTTCATATCAAAGAAGGTTATTTTATGAGCCTTGTCAAGGGGAACTCCTAAAGAAAGCTTATCCTTAATTATTTCTTCCTTTAAAGCCTCTTTGCCACCAAAAAATTCTATCATGAATTTTCTGCCACGATTCTTTAAACCAAAGGCAACATTATTAAATACATTTAAATGGGGAAATAATGCATACCTTTGAAACACAGTATTGATTGGTCTTGCATAGGCAGGAAGATCATTAATCTCCTTACCATTAACAACAATTTGTCCCGAGTCAGGATTTTCAAATCCACCAATCATACGTAATGTTGTTGTCTTACCACAGCCAGACGGCCCTAATAGAGTAAGAAATTCATTTTCATAAATTGTTAAATTAATATTGTCTACGACAGTTACTGCACCATACTTCTTTACAATATTGTGCAATTCGATAATTGGTTTTTTCACCGCAATTTACCGAACTTGAAGAACAATTTATAAGTTCTTCGCCTCTTTTTCCTTTCCTCCGTATTTTTTTAAGGAATGAGTCCTTTTATACCATCTATTTTTTTATAGACGAAATAATTATACAACAAATTTGAAATTTGACAAGAAAAAATGTATTTTTTTTATAAAAAAAATAATCCCCTAAAATCTAGGGGATAAAAACCTACTAATATTCTAGTTTTGCTTCCATAGGAAAAATGCGTTCATAGTCTGCAAAAATATCATCAAAATTGTGCATTTTGAAAAAGCTATGAAGCTTCTTAACATTCCATTGCTTAAAGTTATATACCTTAAAGAAAGGTAAATATCTAATTCCTTTACAAAAGTGCTTAATTACTGTATCTGATTTGATGCTTCTTTGTTCATTAAAACGAAAAGGAATATAAACCTTTTCCTTACAGTATTTATATAATGCAGACTGATCCGAAAAATATAGTCTCTTCTTTTGAAGTAAGGCAACTGCCTTTTCAAATAATTGTGTCTCTTTTACTCTCTTCACGTTGATATAAAGAACGCCCGAATTGAAATAATCCTTTTTAATCCAAAATTTACCTAAGTAATCTAAGCACACTGCCATTTCCTTATTTTCAATATCAATACTTTTAAATTCTTCTAAGGATGCACAGGTCATCGTATCTGCATCTAAATAAATCAATTTATCACAATCGATATATTTAGTAAAAAGTAGTCGTATCAAGCTTGCTGGAGAATACTTAGGATTCATATTTGGAGTATCTTTAAAAGTAGCTTCAAAATCCAGAGAAATATCATAATAAGACACTTCATTTAAAAAATTAAAGCTCTTCATTACCTTCCTCAAATAATCAACGGACTCCTCTGATATTTTAGGAACCTTTGACCAAGAGATTTCCATAGTCATAATATGTAAATGAATAGGCTCCTTTGTATGCTTCATCATAGATAAAACATTTAAACAAATACCATGAAATATTTTCAAATTTCCTGTTTGTAATACATGTATCATAAATTACTCCTCTTTTACTTCAATCACATTATCCTTTTCTAAAGAATCTTGTATAGATTGAGTTTCTTTTTTCTTATATCTTTTAACTAAAATCTCATAGACTATATAGGCTATAGCACTTAATATCATTAAAAGATAATAGGTTAAGGCTCTCCATAAAATCATTCCTGTAAACCCAATATCTCCAGCTAAAGCTCCAAATAAGGAAGCAGTAAAGATGGTTTTAAATGCAAATTCTATTCCGCCTGTCCCACCTGGTGTAGGAACCCATACCATTGTCGTAATCGCAAAGGCAGATGCTAAAATTATATATGGCATCATCTTAAATCCAAAATCTGCACCTAAGGCTTTTAATATATAATATGGGATTGCATAATAAAACAATAAAGCTAACATTTTTAATAAAATAGCACCAATAAATGCTGTTTTATGAGAAAAAATACGTTTAGCTGCACTTTGAGCATTCTCACAATATTTTTCAAAAGCAGGAACTGCTTTACTTAAATGCTTTCCTATAAATTTAATCTTGCAAATTTGGAGCATTAATTTTTTTAATATATCTCGAATCTTCTTTGAGGTTGCAACTAAAATCATAAAGACTAAGGTAAATAAATTCATTGCAAAGCCTAAGCCTATCATCCATGCAGTTGAAGCATTAAAGTTTTCTGAAAACTTTCCATAAAACACCAAAGATGCAATAGCATAAATATTACTTGCAATCATAAACGCAATAAAGTTGGATACGATGATTCCTGTTGAATCACTTGCCTTTACCTGCTTTTGGGTAAATAAATATACCTGTACAGGCTGTCCTCCTGTAGCAAATGGTGTTATTGCGTTAAAGAAATGCTCAGATTCACCTATTAAATAAACATCAAAAAATTTTGCAACAAAGTGATTCTGCTTTGCAATGAAGCATAGTGACATAGGCCATAAAATAGCATAGATTACAAGACATAAAACTGCTTTCCCCATCTCTACACCATTTACGGTTTTTATTAGATCTATTGTTTTGTTAAAATCATTAAAACTAAAAAGAATGACAAAGACAACTGCAGTAATGATAAGAACAATTAAAATAGATAAGATTGTTTTTTTATTATTCACAGGTTTCTTTTCCTGCTTCTGTTCAATTTCTTGATTTTCCATATTTTCCCAAATCCTTTTCTATTCATTATTTTACTTAAATATTGAATTTTTATCAATAGTTAATGACATTTTTCTTGATAATGATAAATAAATTTGATAAAATCTTTAAGTAAACCACTTAAATTGAGGATTGTAATTTTATGAAAAAGAAAAGCAAAAGAATTCAGTATTACAAAGATTTAAAAAGTGATGATTTTTCAGGTACAAACATTAAGGTGATACCTCTTCCTGATAAATATAAATATTTACATAAGAATCCGCTATGGCATATCCCTGCAAATTTTGTTTATTTTGTAATTGCAAAACCACTTTTTTGGATTATTACGAGATTTGTTTGTCATCAAAAATATGCAAATAAAAGGCTTATGAGACAAGCAAAGAAAACAGGTGCTATTATTTATGGAAACCATACCACTTTACTTGCAGATGCTTTTGTTCCAAATTTAGTTTTTTCATTTAGAAGAAACTATATCGTTGTTTCTCCTGAAACACTTTCTATTAAAGGAATTAAAACTCTACTTGCCTATCTAGGGGCAATGCCATTAACAGAAAAAATGTCTTTAAAAAAGAAATTCTTAAAGGCGCTAGAACATCATTTAGACAAGAAAAAATTAATTACAATTTATCCAGAAGCTCATATATGGCCATATTATACAAAGATAAGACCCTTTGATGATACAAGTTTCAAATATGCTGCCTTATTTGACAAGCCTGTATTTGCACTAACAAATTGCTATCAAAAACGAAAATTCGGAAAAAAGCCTAAGATTGTCACCTATTTTGATGGGCCTTTCTATCCAAAGCCCGAACTAAATACAAAAGACAATGCTTCCTATTTAAGAGATCTCGTTTATAAAGCTATGGTAGATAGAACTTCAAAATATTCCACATATTCATATATTGAATATATTCAAATTAAAGAAGATGAAAAATAGGACCACACAAAAGTGGTCCTTTTTCAATCTAAAATATGATATAAAAAATGTGGAGTTTGTTCTAGCCAGCTTGGCCAATCATGTGGACGATCATATCCCCAATAATCGAACCATGCTGGAACAGAGTGTCTGCTAAATTCAAAGTCTAATGCTCTTGTATCATTTAAGCATTCTTCTTCCCATGCTCCTTGTCCTACACAGACAATGACTCTAGCTCTACGATATAAATCTAAATAAGGGTGATTCATATCCATACAGCGCATAGAATCAAGTGGAGAATTTAAGAAAGTCAAATCATCTGCGTAATTTTTAAAGAAAAAACCAGAATGATAAATTCCTGATAGTGCCAATACAGCATCAAATATATCAGGCTTTCTCATAAAGAAATTCATAGCATGATAAGCTCCCATTGAACAACCAAAGGCTAGAATTCCTGAAGCTACTCCTCCACCATTACCATAGGTATTAATCTCATATACACGATGTACAATCTCACCAATAATATAATTAAAATATGCTTCCTGTGCTTCGATTCTCCATCTTGGATTTTTATTCATATCACTAAAAGATTCAAAGTCTATAGAATCCACACAAAATACTTGAATTTTTCCTTGGTCAATATACCAACGCATTGCCTCAATTAGCCCACGATTCTCATAATCATAAAATCTCCCATTTTGGCAAGGAAAGGCAATACAAGGCTTGCCTGCATGACCAAATACCTTATACTCCATATCTCTTCCTAGAGTAGGACTATATTCCCTATAATACTCTACCTTCATATACTACCTCACCTAATTTAAATATATTGATTTAAAATTGCTTCAAGCCATTCTTGACGACCTGATGCATTTTCAATTTGGTCATGAGATAAAGCGTAGTCGCTTAGTTCTTCTAAAGTGATCTTCTTCTCAGCAATTTTCTTACCAATACCTAATTTATAAGAAGCATAGCGTTTCTCTTTGAAATTTTCAAAAACCTTATCCTCTAGTAGTTTGGCTGCAATACGTAAGCCTCTTGCAAAGGTATCCATACCAGCTATATAAGAGATGAATAAATCCTCATCTGTAAAGCTTTGACGACGTACCTTAGCATCAAAGTTTAAACCACCTGTTCCCAAGCCACCATTTAATAATACTTCATACATTGCTAGGATAGCATCATAAAGATTTGTAGGGAATTGATCTGTATCCCAACCTAATAGCATATCTCCTTGGTTAGCATCAATAGAACCTAGCACACCATTTATTCTAGCCACATTAAGCTCATGGTTGAAGGTATGAATTGCTAATGTTGCATGGTTCGCCTCAATATTCATTTTAAAATCTTTTTCTAAGCCATAGGTTCTTAGGAAGCCTAATACAGTTTGAACATCAAAATCATATTGATGCTTCGTTGGCTCCTTTGGTTTTGGTTCAATTAAAAGTTGTGCATTTAAGCCAATCTTCTTATTGTAATCTCTTGCAAGAGTAAGTAATGTAGCATAATGGTCAAGCTCTTGTTTTACATCTGTATTAAGTAAGGTGTCATAGCCTTCTCTTCCACCCCAGAATACATAATTCTTACCACCAAGCTTCTTAGTAGTATCCATAGCCTTTTTAATTTGAGCTGCAGCATACGCAAAAACATCAGCATTAGGGCTTGTCCCTGCACCCGCTAAATATCTCTTGTGATTGAAACAGTTTGCAGTCCCCCATAAGCATTTAATATTGGTGCCCTTCATCTTTTCTAAAACATAATCAGAAACCTTATCTAGTGCCTCATTAGATTCCTTTAAGGTTGGCATTTCAGGAGCTAAGTCTCTATCATGGAAACAGAAATATTCAATACCTAATTTGTCCATAAATTCAAAGCCAGCATCTACCTTTTGATAAGCCTCTTGTAAAGGATTTGAATCCTCAAATGTTCTTACCATTGTATTTGAACCAAACTGATCTGAGCCTTTAGCACATAAAGTATGCCACCAGCTCATAGCAAACTTTAGATGCTCATGCATAGGTTTTCCTAAAATTACTTCATCTTTGTTGTAATACTTGAAAGCTAGAGGGTTTTTTGATTTTGGTCCCTCATATAAAATTTTTCCTACATTAAAATACTCTTTCATCTTTCTTTCCTCCTATATTTCAAAAGCTTTTTTATAGTACTTTTTTAAACTTAAATATGCTTCTTTATAAAGCTCATACCCTTTAGAATAAGACTCTATCCAATCATTGTTAGGTTCTGTAACGTCTAAGACCTTTATGATTTGATCTGTAGCAGCTTTAATTGATGGGTAAATATGATCTGCCACCATAGCTAAGATAGCAACCCCTAAAGCTCCACCCTCATCCTGAACAATGCGTTCAATTGAAGTATTCAAGGTAGAAGCTAAAATAATTCTCCAGAGGCTTCCCTTAGCGCCACCACCAGAAGCTCTAATATGGTATTTTTGTTTAGGAAGTAAGCTATAACAATCTTTAAGACTATAGCTTACACCTTCTAATACTGCCCTTATTATATCAGAATCCTTAGTGTTTTGTCTAATACCAATAAAGGTCCCAGTAGCATAAGGATCTAAATGCGGTGTTCTTTCTCCATTTAAATATGGCAAATAAATTAACCCATTTGCAAGTGGCTTAGATAGATTAGCCTTTTCATTTAATGTGTTATAATCCTCTTTTTCAAACAAGCTTTCCTTTAACCATTTATAAGAAAGTCCACAACCGTTGGTAACTCCCATAATATGATATGTATTAGGAACTGCATGCATAAATACCTGTAAAGGATTATCTTTGACATCATCTTTGCCAATTGGAGAAAATACAACTCCTGAAGATCCTAAAACAAGACTTAAATCTCCACGTTCTATAATTCCATTCCCTATAGCTGCAGCCGCTTGATCACCAGCTCCACCTACAACAAAGCAATTCTCACATAAACCTAACTCACACGTTAAATCTTTTTTAATGTATCCACTAATCTCACTAGATTCTAAAAGCCTAGGTATCTTGTCCAAAGATAATTCCATATACTTTAAAATCTCCTTAGAAAAGCATTTTTGATGGATATCTAACATTTGCATTCCAGAGGCATCTGAATATTCTGTAGTAAAACTCCCCGTTAATGCATACCTTACATAATCCTTTGGAAGCATAATCTTATCTATTTTTTTATAAAGTTCTGGTTCATTTCTTTTTACCCACAATAGCTTAGATAATGTAAAGGAAGGAATAACAGGATTTCCTGTTATCACCTTCATCTTTTCATTTCCAAAATTATGAATGAGTTCCTCTGCCTCATTTATGGCTCTATTATCACACCAAATAATGCTTGGTCTTAATATTTGGTCATTCTTATCTAATAAAACTAGACCATGCATTTGACCAGAAAGTCCTATACCTGAAACTAGATATCCTTCCTTTGTCACTTGTCTTATAGTTTCTTTTGTAGCTATGAACCAGTCTAATGGATTTTCTTCAGCATAGCCTGGCTTTGGAATGGTCATGTCGTATGCATAGAATTTTGAGGTCATAACCTCTCCTAATTCATTAAAACAAACTGTTTTTGTACCACTTGTTCCTATATCAATTCCTAAATAATATTTCATTTTAAACCTCACTACAATAATTAATTTTTTTCCACTCTTGAGATTACACTATGTTCTGGAACGCTTGATGTTATAAATGCATTACTTCCAATAGTCACATTTGGTCCAATTACTGTATCTCCACCAAAAATAGAGGCTTCTGAATAGATAGTTACATGATCTAATATTGTGGGGTGTCTTTTTCTTCCTTTAAGCCTATGTCCATCCTTCAAGGATAAAGCACCTAAGGTAACACCTTGATAAAGCTTAACGTAATTCCCTATAATTGTTGTTTCTCCAATTACAATACCCGTTCCATGATCAATAAAAAAATGATGCCCAATCCTTGCTGAAGGATGAATGTCTATTCCTGTTCTGCTATGCGCTTCTTCACTTAGAATTCTTGGAAGCAAAGGAATATTTAGTTTAGAAAGCTCATTGGCAATACGATACATAAATATTGCATAAAAGCCCGGATAACATAAGATAATTTCTGTTTTAGAATTTGATGCAGGATCTCCATCAAATATAGCTTCTAAATCCATACCTAATATATCATCAATCTCAGGTAGCTTTTCAACAAAGGAAGAAACCAATTCTTCCACATCTAGTTTAATTTTCAGCAGTTGCTCAACACTATGTAACAGTAAGGCTAAATCCTTCTTTAAAACATTTAGTTTTAATTCAAAATACGTATTTGTATCTAATATTTCATCACTATAGCCTGGAAATAAAATACCCCAGATAGTTTGAATAAAATCCTCTACAATATCTTTTTTTAGCATTTGCATTTCATTTAAATTCTCTTTTTTTAACGAAAGCCAATGCTCTAATGCTTGACTCATCAAGTCCAACTCCCATATCTATTTATTATTATATAATTTTTTGGATAAAAAAGAAACCATAGAAAAGAAAATTCCTCAAAAATGAGGAATTAATAAACGCCTAAAGCAAGCATGGCCTTTGAAACCTTTTCAAAACCAGCAATATTGGCACCTGTAAGTGTGTCATAAGGATTTCCAAGACTTACAGCAGTATTATATGTATTATGGAAAATGTTAACCATTATCTCTTTTAGTTTTTCTTCTACTTCTTCAAAACTCCAGCTTAAGCGTGCTGAATTTTGGCACATCTCTAATCCTGATGTGGCAACTCCACCTGCATTGGCAGCTTTGGCAGGACCATAAACAATTTTATGCTCTATAAAGTATTTTGCAGCATCTAAGGTAGAAGGCATATTTGCTCCTTCACATACTGCAATAACTCCATGAGAAACTAAAGTCTTTGCATCTTCTAAATCAAGCTCATTTTGAGTGGCGCAAGGAAGAGCTATGTCACATGGAATCTGCCAAATTCCTTTAGATCCTTCTTTATAAGTGGCAGTAGGAACCTGATTTAAATATTCCTTGATTCTACCTCTTCTAACTTCTTTAATGTCTTGAATGACATCTAATTTTATACCATCTTTATCATAAACAAAGCCATTAGAATCGCTCATCGCAACCACCTTAGCTCCAAGCTCCATTGCTTTCTTACATGCATATATTGCAACATTACCAGATCCTGAAATCACTACTGTTTTATCTTTAAATGAATCTTTTTTCATCACCTTTAAGGCTTCTTCTGTAAAGTAACATAATCCATATCCTGTGGCCTCAGTACGAACTAAGGAGCCCCCATAAGGAATTCCTTTTCCGGTTAAAACTCCAACTGTTTTATTTTGAATTCTTTTATATTGTCCGTATAGGTATCCAATCTCTCTACCACCAACACCAATATCTCCTGCAGGAACATCAGTATCCTCTCCAATATGACGATATAGTTCAGTCATAAATGCTTGGCAAAAGCTCATAATTTCATGGTCTGATTTTCCCTTGGGATCAAAATCAGATCCTCCTTTACCACCACCCATAGGAAGAGATGTCAAAGAATTTTTTAAAACCTGTTCTAATCCTAAAAATTTTATAATAGAGGCATTTACACTTGGATGAAAACGCAGTCCACCTTTATAAGGCCCAATACTAGAGTTATACTGAACACGGTATCCTCTATTTACCTGTACTTCTCCTTTATCATCTACCCAGGCTACTCTAAACTGCACAAACCGCTCTGGTTCTACAAAACGTTCTAAAATTTTATTTTGTTCTAATTCGGGATGATTTAAAACATACGGTTCTAAGGATTCTAAAATCTCTAAAGCTGCCTGCAAAAACTCTTTTTCATGTGCATTTTTCTTCTCTAAATCCTTATAAACTCTATTTACATACGCTGTTTGAAACATAATTACCATATCCTTTCTAATAGATATTTATTATATCATTTTAACTTTTAAAAATCTATGCCTGGTTAATATAAATTTTGAGTTCCCCCCATTTTTAATTCAAGTAGATAAATTCGAGTTTTGCTTATTGAATTATATGAAATTTA
>JAMPGQ010000030.1 GCA_023663825.1 Anaeroplasma bactoclasticum | reverse complement strand
TGCAAGTATTTATGTTCAACTATTAACAGCGGAATTTACTTTTTCAATTAACTCATTAATTTATGGTGGAGAGAAATCTCCACTTTTTTCTTGTCTTTTATGACTAGAAATGATAAAATAATTTATCGAATCATTATAGAAAAAGAGGTAATTTGGATATGTCTGATTTTAAAAGAATAGCAAAATTTGAATTTGTTTCTCAAAAAAATTTTGTTGAATCATGTGAATTAGAAAATGCTTTAGAAATATATAAAAGTTTAAAACTTCCTAAACGCGCAACAAAAGGTTCTGCGGGGTATGATTTTTATGCACCATTTGATATAACCCTTGCACCTGGTGAGACTATAAAAATACCTACAGGTATTCGTGTTTCTATGGAACCAAATTATGTTTTAAAGCTATATCCAAGAAGTGGATTAGGATTTAAATATAGATTACAATTAAATAATACCGTAGGTATAATTGATAGCGATTATTATTTTTCTTTCAATGAAGGACATATTTTTGCAAAAATTACAAATGATACTAATGAAAATAAAACAGTTGTTATTAAGCAAGGTGAAGCTTTTATGCAAGGAATTTTTATTGAATATGGAATCACAATAGATGATGAAACAACAGATATTAGAAATGGTGGTTTTGGGTCAACGACGAAGTGACAAAAGTTGACTAATGTTTACAAATAAGGTATAATAGAGTCCATATAAGGAGGTTTATATATTATGGAAGAAAAAGATGAGGGTATTTCCTTAGGAGAAATATTTCACGTTATATTTATAAAAAAATGGTTATTACTAGCAATCACAATTGCAGTTATGCTTGTTGGGGTTTTATTTGTAGAACTACTATATAATCCTGGTCGCACCTATTACCAGGCAACTTTTCAAATTAAATTTCCAGATGCTTTTAAAGTGGTAGATGAGAATATTGTTGACGATACAAGACATTATCCTGATGGAACTGAATTTTTATATGAAGAGATTGTTTCTATGGAATTTTTGAAAAAGGCTCAAAGTAAAAGTGAAGAATTTTTAAAAATCAATGTAGAAAAGATGAAAAAAGAAAATGATATATCTATCCAAGAATATGAAGCTATAATTAACAATGAAAGTGTGAAGACGCAAATATATACAATATATATTTCAAAAAAATATTTTAGTTCTAAAGATCAAGCGGCTGATTTTTTTGAGACTTTAATAAATATTCCAACAGAAATTGTTTTAGAAAAAAGTAAGACGATTGACTATGACCGTTATTTAAAGCAATTTACTTTAGTAGATGATTATGCAACCCAAATGGATATTTTAATCAATCAAAAAGATTTAATTATATCAAACTACGAAAGCTTAATTACAAAATATAGTACTGCTCATTCTATCACGTTAGAAGCAGGAACAAAATCTATTTCAGAGGCCCAAAGTGATATCGAAAGTTATTTTATGCGTTATGATCTAAGTGCTATGAAAAATGAAGTTGAGCATAATGGATATGTCAAGCCTGATTCAGAATTTTTAATTACAATTCGTAATCGTAAAACTCAACTAGAACGCGAATTAGCAGAAAATAATTTAAAGCTCGAAAATTTAAATAATCAAATTAAGGGTCTAGCAGGATATGAAGGACAAACATTGATTATACAAGATCTTATTTCTGAAATTTCGAAAATAACAGAGCGCAACGCAATAATTCAATATACTATTGACGAAGTATATAATAGGTATCTTGATGAGGTAAAAGAACCAGCATACCAAGAAAATTTGGAAAATTTTGTAAGTAGGATGAATGAACACTATGAAAAACTAATGGAATTTACAGACATTTATGCTGCATTCAATAATGAAATTTATGAAACAAACACAAAAGCAATCATATCTGCAGGTTCAGTAATTGTAGAAGAAGGAGGCATAAGCTTACTTATTACTCTTGCTGTTACACTTGTGGCGGGCTTTGTTTTAGGATGTTGTTTGAATTTATGCTTAGATTTACCAAAATTTCTTAAAGAAAAGAAACAAGCAAAAGAAGAAAAACCAGAAGAACCAAATTTAGTTACTGAATAATTATAAAGTGGTCGATTGACCACTTTTGTTTTATATAGTATAATGTGTGTTGAGGTGAATCAGATGAATTTTAAAATAGAATTACCAAAATTTAAAAACAAAGAATATAACATTTTAAACTTTGGCGCAAAGTCTCAGTTGAAGTTTAATAATAAGCTTGCTATTCAACAAGCAATTAATACTTGTAGCCAAAATGGTGGTGGTAGGGTCATTATTCCAAATGGATATTTTTTATCAGGGCCCATTGAACTAAAAAGTAATGTAAATCTGCATTTAGAGGATAATGCTTTTTTACAATTTACAAAATCTAAAGAAGAATATCCTTTAATATGGACGGATTATGAGGGACAAAAAAGAATTCGTGCAATTTCTCCCATTACTGCAGATCATCAAACCAATATTGCAATTACAGGCCATGGTGTAATTGATGGTAATGGTGTATTATGGCGTGGCATTAAACGTTTTAAATTAACCGAAAAGGAATTTCAAAGATGTTTAAAGAAAAGCTCATATTTTCAAGAAACTAAGGAAGGTGGAACTTGGTACCCTACACAAACTGTTTATGAAGGAGTTCAGGCAGGAGAACCAGATTATAATAATCCTAATGCTTTAGAACTAGCTTCAAAGTATTATGATATGTATAGACCAGTATTACTTTCGTTAAAGCATTGTAATAAGGTATTGATTGAAGATATCACTATTCAAAATTCACCTGCATGGAACATTCATCCTTGGTTTTGTACAAACTTCACTTTAAAAAATGCTAAGGTAAGAAATAAATACTCTGCTCAAAATGGAGATGGATTAGATTTAGAATCTTGTCAAAACTGTGAAATAGTAGGCACTGTATTTGAGGTTGGTGATGATGGAATCTGTATTAAATCTGGTAAAAATAGAGAAGCTAGACAAACTGAGGGCCCATGCCAAAATGTTTGGATTCATGATTGTAAAGTGTTTGACGCGCACGGTGGATTTGTCATAGGAAGTGAAATGAGTAGGGGTGTTCGCAATATTCTTGTTGAAGATTGTACTTTTATTGGAACAGATATTGGTGTTCGCTTTAAATCTGCAATGGGTCGTGGTGGAGTCGTTGAGGACATTACTATCCGTAATATTCATATGGCAAATATCTTAGAAGAAGCCTTCATCTTTACAATGGGATATATTTTAAAGAATTTAGAGACAGATAAAACAGATGAGATGCAAAGTACATTAAGTGAAGATATTCCAGAATTTAAAAATGTATTTATGGAAAACATCTGTTGTGAAAGTTCTAAAGTTGGAATTAAGATAGAAGGTTTAGAGGCTTTACCAATTCATCATTTATATTTTAAGAATATAGAGATTCAAGCTGAGGAAGCTATACATTTAAAATATACAAACAATATTCATATGGAAAATGTCATAATAGAAGCACCTAATGGAAAACAAATTTTAAATGGGGTATTAGAGGGCTAGGAATGAAAAATGTTATAGACCAAATCCTAGATGAAAAGAATACTGCTAATATTAAGATACCAGGAAAAAGTGGTGAAATCTTTACTTTTGAGCAGGTGGCTTTAATTCATTTAGAAGAGGCAAGTTATGCTATTCTTCATCCGATTGCTAATGATGTTTTACCAGATGATGTTTTGATTTTTAAAATTATCATAGAGCATGAAGAAGCATCTTTAGAATTAGAAGAGGATGAAGAGGTCATTGAAGAATGCTTTGATGAATATTATCGTCTCTTAAAAAAGAATAAAAAATAGTTGAATTTCTTTTCTTTGTATGGTAAAATGTTAGAGCTGTTTGGAAAAACAGTAAAGCACAATGCTCCGCTGGCAACATGGGAAATATTAGGCTATGAGCTTTGGTAATAAGGAGTTGAGATTATGGCAAACGCTAAAGGACAAGCATTAATCAATGAAATAACTGCTCAATATTTACAGGAAAGACCTAAGTTCCGTGCAGGAGATAACGTTAAGGTTTTCGTTAAGATTATTGAAGGTGACACTCATCGTATTCAGGTATTTGAGGGTCTTGTGATTAAGCGTCAAGGTACAGGCATTGGTGAAACTTTTACAGTTCGTAAAATGTCTTACGGAATTGGTGTTGAACGTACATTCCCTGTTCATTCACCTAATATCGACCATATTGAAGTTACTAGAAAAGGTAAAGTACGTCGTGCTAGACTATTCTATATTCGTAGCTTATCAGCTAAGGCTGCTCGTATTAAAGAACGTCGATAATTTAAAAGCCAACTTTCGAGTTGGTTTTTATTTTGGTAAATTATGTATAATTATGTTAGGAATGATTATAGATTTTCTTGTAAATTTATATTATAATAAAAGTAGAAAGTAGAGGATGCAAAATGAATATAATCACCTTATTAACACCTAAAGAAAAGACCTTTTATTTAGATTCAAAATCAACGATTCGCCAAGCTCTTGAAAAATATGATTATCACAAATTTACAGTTGTACCTCTTATTGATAAAGAAGGTCATTATATTACAACTTTATCAGAAGGAGACATATTGCGATACATCAAAAATAATAGCCATTTTGATTTAGAATTAGCTCAAGCCCAAAATGTAGATGTTATCGAGAAATATCGTCCTTATAAGGCTTTAGATATTAGTAGTTCTATTCAAGATGTTGTCAAATTAGCCTTTGAACAAAATTTTGTTCCGATGGTAGATGATCGAGGGATGTATATTGGTATTATCAAAAGAAAGGGGATTCTAAAATATTTTTATGAAAACTTTAAAAAACAATATAAGCTTTAAGCTTTATCAAAAAGGGGAACAATTCTTAGAGGAGAATGCTTCCCTTTTATCTAAAGATTTAGAAACTACTATAGAAACTCAATTTTTCTTTACAAACGCTCAAGCCTATGAAAAATTTAATCAGAAAAATTATGCATTTCGATTCGAAGATGAAAAAGAGGTTCTCTTGCTATTAAAAATTGAGCCCTATAATGCTTTAATTTATGGCTCAAATAAGCTTTGTAAATTTGCTAGTGAGGTTGTAGCTAACTATAATTTGATTGTAGATCACATACTAGGAAGAAAGGATTTAGTAAAAAGCTTTTTATCATTTTATCAAGAAAGACTTTTGGGAGAAGTTAAAACAGAGCATATCATGCAGATTATGGTGAAATATAATCCATCAACAAATCAAAATTCTTTGGTAAGAAGATGTGACTATAAGGATATACCTAATTTAGCACCACTTTATGTTTTATTTTGTCAAGAAGCATTAAATGAATGTATTGACTACAAAATGGCTCAAGAGAAATTAGAAAATATAATAGATAATTTTTATATTTATGAAGAAAATGGCGAAATCAAAAGTATGGCAGCTAAAGCTAGAGCCTTTGATACAATCTGTGCGATATCTCATGTTTTTACTCCATCAAGTTATAGAGACCAAGGCTATGCTAAAGCAGTTGTTGAGAAGCTATCTCAAGATATTATAGAAGAGAAGAAAACTCCTTTTTTGTATGTAGATAGTAAAAACAAAATAGCAAATCATCTTTATTCTAGCATAGGTTTTGTCCATTTAGACTTTCATATAGAACAATGCGTTTATCAGACTACAACAATCAAAAAAATTATTTTAGCAGGAGGCTGTTTTTGGTGTATGGCAGAGCCTTATTATCATTGTGAAGGTGTAAAAAAAGTAATTAGTGGCTTTGTTGGAGGAACAACCTGTAATCCGACTTATGATGAGGTTAAAGTTGGATACACGCATCATAAGGAAGCAATATTAATTGAATATGATAGCAAGATTATAACCTACTCAAAGCTTTTAGATATTTATTTTTCTAGTATTAATCCTTTTGATGGTGGTGGACAATATATTGATCGAGGGGAAAACTATACTTGTGGAATCTATACCTCTAACCCTTTAGAACGGATAGAAGCAAAAAATCGTATTCAAGTTTTAGAAGAAGAGTATAAAGAAACGGTATTTGTAGCTATAGAAGAAGATTGTGTGTTTTATAAAGCAGAGGAAGAACATCAGGATTTTGCATTAAAAAATCCTAATAAAATGGAAGAAGAAATAAAAAAATCTGGCAGAAAAACAAAGATATAGAGGGATTAAAATAATGAAAGAAAAATATATGAATTGTCCATTTTGTGGTTCTTCAAACATCAAGTATTTTGAAGCATTGACAAGGGAAATGTTTTTAAAAAAATATGGTAGTAAAGCAGCAGAAGAATTAACCTGGTATGAAAAAGAAGATTATAATTTATATAACGATTGTGATGAAGAAGAATATGAACATCTTTATAAAGACTTTTTAGAAGAAGAAAAAAAAGAGGGAAGATTTGGAATTTGTATAGATTGTGGTCAAGAATTTAGAGAATTTGTAAATCCTAAGCTTGATGAAAAAATTAAATCAATGACTAAAATACCTGTGGAAGAATATATGGAAGCCATTTCTAAAGAAATCTCATCTTTTCCTATGGAAGTGAATGGGAAAATGATTAAAGAGGTATTGGGGTATCTATTTACAGAAAAATTCGAACACAAAAAATTCTACTATAAGGAACTTTTAGATGATGATATAAAAGCTATTCAAGACTTAAAAGATCGTGTGAATTTAAAAATTTAATTGAACAAGCAGAACACACTTATTAAAAACATCTTCCTTGACAAACGTGTACGGGGGGGATAATAAAAATATAAATTAGTATATGGAGGTTGTAGTAATTATTATGAAATATTGTAATCATTGTGGAGCTGAAATAGCAGATGAAGCAGTCGTATGTGTAAAATGTGGTTGTTCTGTAGAAACCAAAACAGTAACACCAGAGGGATCTGTTCTCGGAATTTTATCTATAGTATTTGGAGCTTTTGGTGGATGGCTAGGTCTTGTTTTAGGAATCATTGGCCTTTGCATGTATAAGGAACCAAATAATAGAAAAAAATGTAAAGTAGGTATTGGCTTATTTATTGGCTGGGTAGTAATTTTAATAATTCTTATAGCAGCAGTCCATTAATTATCAATTTATTTAGGGACTGTTAAGAATGATGTAGTTCTAAAAAGTGGACAAAATAACAGGTAAGCATTATAAAGTTGAACGAAAGCGAAGTCCTGTTTGTGCACCGAAAATACTAAAAATGTAAACAAAATCCTTTGAAATAGGAAAGATGCATATCAAGAATTTTTACAATTCAAAAGAATAATGGCTTTACTTATAAAAACAAAAAAAGGTCTAGGGAAATCCTTAGGCCTTTCGTTTTATTCATTCTGGGGCGTATAACAGGGATCGAACCTGCGCATGGCGGAGCCACAATCCGCTGTGTTAACCACTTCACCATATACGCCATATTTGTACGTTTTAAAACACGCATTATTATTATACATTATTTTTTTTCATTTTCAATATTATTTTATAATTTTTATTAGTTTTGTTGATTTTTTTCTTAAATAAGGTAAAATAGTATATATGAAAGGAATTTATACAATATGTGGAAAAAAGTATTATATTTTGGTATAGCTATTATTTTTGGTATATTGATTTATATCATAGGATATAGTTCTAACCAAATGAATCATTTAGAGGGTATAGTTAAAAATGCAATAGAAAAAGAAGAATATTATAAAGTGCCAATGGTATGGGGAGGATGCTTTGACACAAAGTCTATAGTGGATAATAATTCTGATAAATTAGATATTATGATTTATCCTGCGACCTCTCAAACAGATGTAACTTATGGAGATGAGGAAAATCCTGGTAGGTATTTAGAATTTGAAAGAGCATACTACTTATATATTTTTAATGCTAAATTTTCGGTAGATACTGTTACAGATGGGACATCTAGTTTTAATAAAACAGCTATAGAATTTTCATCTAGTGATGAATCCTCTGTTCCTTATGATTATTATTTTATTGTAGATGAAACGATGAATAGTAGTGTTTATGTAAAAGAACCACAAACCAAGGAAGAAGTTTTATTAAATAATACAAGAGATGTTACAAATACAAATAGCAACTGGAACTTTATGCGTATTACATTTACTGAAACTATGTTAAATCAAATTTCTAAAGAAATGAAGGGTAAAATTACAAAGCTTTCTGTAAAGGATTGTGACGGGCAGGATGTTTATACAACCGATATTAATTTAGATTTTTCACAAGGATTTTTTGAAAATGTAAAAGTCAAAGATATGCTAGAAAAATATAATACATATTTGAACGCTTATATCGCTGCTGATGGGGACTCAGCCACTTTAAAGGAATTAAACAATACATGGGGAACACAGTTTGATAACTGGAAAAAGGAATTTAATGAGGATATCCCAAATACAGGCTATGCTATTGGGTATGAAAGAGATATCGTTACACCAACTAAGCTAATCTGGCAGACGATTGGTATGCTTGCATTATATGTAGTGGTTATAATATTGTTCTACATTTTATTATTCCACTTTAGTGCAATCAAAAGATTATTTTCAAGAGAAAACTATAAAGATTACTCTAGAGATTCTAAGATTATCGTGAATGGTAAGGCTGTATCTAGAACTAAAGGTAAGCCTGTTAAAGAAATTAAAACTGAAGATGCAATAGAACCAGATACTATTGTTGATGAAGCATTAGAAACAGTTACTGCAGGAGAAGTAGTTTCAGCACCTGTAGTTGAAGAGGCAGAGCCTGAAACTGTATCTAATGAAGAGGAAGTTGCTCCAGTAGTAGAAGAAACAGTGGCTGAAAAACCTGTTGAAGAACAACAAACGGAAGAGGCTTTAGAGCCTGTTCAAGAAGAAAAACAACCAGCTGAAGATGCCCCTATTGTTGAGTCTGTAGGAGAAACAGTAGAAGAGGTAAAGGAAGCTCAGGCTAAACCTGCTTTAAAGAAGCCAACTGCTAAAAAGACTACTAGTGCTTCAGCAAAGAAAACAACTACGACAAAGAAGCCTGCTTCTAAAGCAAAATCAACAACTGTTAAAAAGACTACAACAAAAAAGAAACCAGATATTAAAGTGGAAGGTGATTAAATATGAAACCAATTAGAAAGGCAGTTATACCAGCTGCTGGGTTTGGAACGCGGTTTTTGCCCTTTACTAAGGCAGTTCCAAAGGAAATGCTTCCTATTGTAGATATTCCCACAATCGAATATATTGTTCGTGAGGCTATAGAAAGTGGCATTGAAGAAGTTCTAATTATTATTAATTCTGAGAAGGAATGTATCCGCACTCATTTTGGGCATAATATTGTTTTAGAAAATTTCTTAAAATCTAAAAATAAAACAAAAGAACTAGAAATTGTTGAAGCATTACCTAAACAGATTCATGTGGAATTTACGTATCAAGAAGAACAGCTTGGTTTAGGACATGCAGTTTTATGTGCAGAAGAATTTGCTAAAGGAGAACCTTTTGCATTACTTCTAGGTGATGATGTCTATGTAGGAAGAACAGAACCTGCAACAAAACAACTTATCAATGCATATAATCAAACAGGATCTTCTATTTTAGGAACATTAGTTGTTCCTGATGAGGATGTATCAAAATATGGCATTTGCAAGCCTCGTAGTTCTACTAAGGATGCTTTAGTTGAATTAGAAAGTGTTGTGGAAAAGCCTGCAAAAGAGATAGCCCCATCTAATTTAGCTATTGGTGGTAGATATGTATTAACTCCTGCTATTTTTGATTATCTTAAAACACAAACTAAAGGTGCTGGTGGCGAAATTCAATTAACAGATTCTATTTTAAGATTAATGTCTAAAGAAAAGGTATATTCTTTAGCTATTGATGGTAGAAGATACGATATAGGATCTAAAAAGGGCTTTTTAGAGGCTACAATCGATTTTTCTTTAAATCGCGAGGATTTATCTTCTGATATGAAAGAAATCTTAAAAATGCATAAATAAAATAAATGAAGAGAACAAAATGGTATTGTTCTCTTTTGCTTTGAAAAAAATTGAATAAATTGTTATTTTTTGATACAATGGTAGAAGGTGGTACTTATGAATAAAACGATGCTTTGTATAGAAATATTACAGTTATTATCTGCTAAGAATATTATGAATAAAAATGAAATTGCTGAAGTTTTAGAAATTAATCCTAGGAATGTAATTGAATATATAAAAACACTTCAATACTGTGGGTATGATATAGAATCTGTTCGAGGGGTATATGGAGGCTATCATTTAAACAAGGATAGTCTTTTACCAGCAGTGAAATTAAATCAAAAGGAAGTAGATCTTTTAAAATCTAGTGTGGCCTTTTTAGAAAGACAATCTGATTTTTTAGAATATAAGGATTATTTAAAGGCAATATCAAAAGTATTGAGTACAAATATGGAATCTTTTAGTACGGATATAAAAATAATTGATAGATATCCTCTAGCAATGGCAAAGGAAGAATTACTAAAAAGATATACCGTATTTACAGAGGCAATTTCTTCCCATAAAAAATGTGAAATCATATATTTATCTTCTAAGAATAAAGAAAGTACCCATATTATTCATCCCTATCAAGTATTTGTATTTAATGGATCTTGGCTAGTACTTGCATGGAATGAGACTGTTAATGAGTTTGGATATTTTAAATTAAATCGAATTCAAAGTCTTCATATATTACCTTCTAAATTCACGATATTAAGAACGTTTCAAAGTTCAAATTATATCGATCAATATGGAATGAAACAAAATGGTGAATATTATGATATCAAATTAGAACTAACAGATTTATATACAGTAATCTCAGAACGTATATATGGAAAAAATCAAAAAATAACAAAAATAGATGAACATAAAACCATTTTAGAGTGTAGTATGCAGAATAAGAATATTATCCAGAGCTTTGTTTTAGGTTTTGGAAGTAAGGCTAAGGTGATTGAACCCGAATGGTTAAAGGCACAGATTGAATTAGAGGCAAAAAGGATATTAGGTGAGAAAAATGAGTAAGTATATTTTTTTAGATTTTAATGGAACGATTATTGATGATGTAGATCTTTGTTTAGACTTATTAAATGATATATTACGAAATCAAAATAAAAGATTAGTTACAAAAGAACAATATAAGGATATTTTTACATTTCCAGTAAAGAAATATTATGAGCTTGCAGGAATTGATTTTTCAATAGAGCCCTTCGAATCTTTAGCAGATAAATTTATTGTTGCTTATCAACCGGCATCCTTAAAATGTGGTTTATATCCAAATAGTGTTGAGGCCTTTCAGAAGTTAAAAATGAAGGGATATCATTTAGTTATTCTTTCTGCAAGTGAAAGAAATAATTTATTAGAACAATGTGAAAGCTTTGGTATTGTTCCTTATTTTGATGCTATCTTAGGAATAGATAATATTCATGCTGCATCTAAGGTAGGTATTGCATTAAAGTTTATGGAAGAAAATCATATCAAAGGAAAAGATGTTTTATTTGTTGGTGATACATTGCATGATTTAGAAGTTGCAAAGGCTATGGGGGCAAGATGTATGCTTGTAGCTTGTGGACATCAATCTACGAATGTTTTAAAACAAGGTGGTGTTCCTATTTTACCAAACGTTTATGCTTTAGTAGAGCTTTTGGAGGATGTAGAGTGAAAACGATAGTTTATGAGGATTTTACAGATTTAGAATTAAATGAATTTCCTTATGACAGAGGACACACGGCATTAGGAGAATATCATTACATTAAGCAACAAGGAGTTTATGGAAACTGGTATGATCCTATCTGTTTACATCAATGGCGTAGCTTAGATGGAAGCTGGCTTGTAACCTCTGATGGCAAGAAGAGATATATGGAACAAAATCGTGGCGATCAGTCTAAAGGTGCTTTTGCAAATGTATTTTGTTGTTTGATTCATAGACAAAAGCTTTATGTAAGCTATACCTTAGAATTTGATTTACGCTTATTTGAAGTAAAGAATTATTGTGGCGTAGCTTTTAATTACTTAACTTCACGAGTATATGATTTTGTAGGAATTAGGAAAAATGAAATAGTATTTTATCATAGAAACGAGGAAACATTTACAGAATATGCAAAAAAGGAATTTGTCGTAGATGATTTGAAAACATATCATTTTAAAATCTATATCTCTAATAAACCAAAAGTTTATGTAGATAATAAGCTTATTTTTGAAGAGAATTGTGAATTTCAATCTGGTTTGGGCTTTGGACTGGTCGCTAAAAGTGCATGCCGTTATAGTGATGTTTTAATTCAAATGACAGAGGATAATTATGAGAAGCATGTATTATTAGAAAAGAAAGAACAAGAACGTATCTTAGAAAAGAAAAATGAATATCCACCTCTTAAATGCATTCATAAAATTAATTTAAAGAATTTTGGTAGCGGCAGACAATTAAGAATTCGTATGGTAGATGGGAACCCTATATTTTTAATTGCTCAGCACCAAAAGAGGATGATAAGAGATTCCTTTGCAAGACTTTCCTGTTTAACCTGTTTTGATTACGAAGGAAAGGTTTTATGGCAAAAGGGAGAAGCCAACCCTTCTAAGGACAACACTTTAATTTCCTGTGATTTGCCATTTCAAATTGCAGACATCAATGGCGATGGTAAATATGAAGTAATCTATTCAATGGATTTCATGGTATATATTTGCGATTTATTCACTGGTGAAATTCTTAAAGAAATGCCAACCCCTATAATAGAAGGAGACCCTAATGTTTCTAATGAGCCATACTATAGACTGAATGTAGATGCCATTCGAGTAGCTGATTTTGAAGGCTTAGGCTATAAAGGAGATTTCATCTTAAAGGATAGATACCAAAATGTTTGGGCCTACAATTCTAAATTGGAATTGATGTGGAGATATCATCACAAGAACACAGGGCACTTTCCTTATATTGCTGATTTTGATCAGGATGGGAAGGATGAAATGTTTGTTGGATATGATTTAATTGATCATGATGGAACAATGCTTTTCTCTTTATCAATGAATAGTGATCATACAGATGAAATCATCTATGCTCGATTAAAACAAGGTGATCCAAAACGTTTGATTTTAGCTTCTGGTAATGAAGGCATGAATATTGTGAATTTAGATGGTACAATCTATAAGCATAATGAAATTGGTCATGCTCAAAGAATTAGTGTAGCTAAATATATAGAAGACAAAGAAGGACTTCAAATTATGGCTACAGCCTTTTGGGGAAGTGATGGTATAATTTGTATCTATGATAGTTTTGGAAGCCTTCTAAAACAGAAGGAAGTGCCATTTAATGGGAATCTCATTACTCCAGTGAACTATGATGGGAAGCATATTTTATCTTTATTAAATGGAAGCTTAGAGGGTGGTCTAGTAGACGGAGCATTAGATATTGTTGTTTCGTTTCCTAAGGATGGTCATCCTATGACTTCTGCAGAGGTTTATGATATTGATGGCGATGGAATAGACGAAATCCTTTGTTTTGATAATAAGGAAATGTGGGTTTATAAAGCAGAATCCTTTATCAAACCAAAAAGATTTATCAAGTATACTGATGATGGTTTTTCTAATTATCGAGGAGAATTTTTACTTCCTGAAGATTATGAATAAGCATTGTTTTTGAACACAATTTGCTTGAGTTATTGGAAATTTGCGTAGAAGGTAGTAAAAAAACATTGATAAAATATGTAATTTAAGTTATAATATCTTCTAGAGTATTTTATTTTGGAGGCTTACATATGAAAAAGTTTTTAAAAGCAATTAGCATAATGTCAATTCTTTTTGTAATGGTTTTGGCTATGACTAGCTGTTCAGGATATAGTTTTTATAAAGATTTTCATGACGCAGGTGCAGAAATTGAAAAGGATAATATTTTTGAACTTATTACATTAGAAGAAGCAAAAGCAAAAAAAGAAAATGGAGACACATTTGTTTTATTATATGGTTCTAGTTCAAATTCAAATTGTGTAAATATAGTTTCTACCTTACAGGCTCAAGCAGAATATTTAGGAAACACAGAAGCAACTATTTATTTCTTGAATTCTAAGGACTATACAACAACATCTAAATGTCGTGAGGTAAAGGATGCAATTCGTATGCATGATCCTTCAAAGGATGGAAGTCCTATTATTATGACCTTTAAAGCTACTGCAGTAGATATTGATACATCAAATAAGGATAAGGTTAAAACAAAAGAGTTTATCAAAGATAATGTGGTTCAATATGATAGCTTAGCTTCAGAAATTTTTAAGAATATTTTAAAATAGAAAAAGAGCTTGCTGAAAGGCAAGCTTTTACTTTGGAAAAGTATGTTATTTTTTCCTGTTTTGGTTTGGAAGCTTCAAAATAGCATAGAGTAAAATAAAAAGTACTAAACCTAAAATGATTTTATCTTCCATGGTATCACCAATATTAGTATATGCAAGAAAAATAAAATGTATCTATTTTCTTCTTAATTTGCATAGAATTTATTGGTGATTTTTTATGCACAAAATTAAGGAAGAAATTTTAGAAAGAAATATAAGGACAATACTCAAGACTAATCGGCTGATGCTAGTGGTGAAGGACAATGCTTATGGCTTTGGAATCAACAGAGTTGTATCCTTAGCCAAAAAGCTTTGGGTAAAGGATTTTGCAGTAAAATCCATAGAAGAAGGCAAGCTTGTCAAAAGTATCTATAGCGAAGCTAATGTCTTAGTTTTAGGAAAAATAAAAAAAAGTGATATTATAGATTTAAAAAAGTATAACCTTATTCCCACGATTAATGATTATGATGATTATATTACTTTTAAAGAAAATAAAATTCCTTGTCATTTAGCCATTGATACAGGTATGAACCGCTTTGGTATGAAAAGTGGATATTTGGCAATCATCAATGATAGTATCGTAAAGGCTATTTACACGCATTGTTATAATAATCAAAATCGGCATAAGATTAAATTTATGGAACGTTTGTCAAAAAATTATTTAAAGCCGATTCACATTGGCGGAAGTATTGCCTACAATCAAACAGGGGAAATGCTACGTGTAGGGAAAATGGTCTATGAAAATGCATTATATTTTTCTGGCCAAATCGTTAATATGAAGCATTTAAAAAAGGGAGAAACGATAGGATATGACGGATTGTATCAAGCCCCTAATGATGTGATTATTGGTGTTTGTAATATAGGCTATAGTGATGGCTTAAATCTTTTTTATCACGGAAATGTTCAAATAAAAAAGAAATATTATTCCGTAGTTGGAAGATGTTGTATGGATCATTGTTTTATACTAGTAGATGAGGATGTACAAATAGAAGATGAGGTAGAATTTTTTGGAAAAACTATATCTGAAGATCAATTTATCGAGTATAATCATATGACAAAATACGAAATGTTTTTACAAATCAACCAGCAAAGGCTTACAAATTAATACTTTTTTGGTATAATAGAATATAAGCAGGTGTTAATATGATTTATATTCTATATAACGATAAAAGTAATCGGGGAAGACCTATCAAAGAAGCTAAAAGATTAGAAAAGAAATTTAAAAAGAAAAAGAAGGAGTTTCTTTCTTTTAGTATTTTTGATATAGATAAAAAGGAATTAGAATTTCATAATCAACTAAATTCTAATGACCAGCTGATTTTAATTGGTGGAGATGGAACCTTACATTACTATTTTAATCAAATCTATCCTAACCCTATTGTGTATCGTGTTTTTATTAAAGCCTGTGGCAGAGGAAATGATTTTGCAAGAGAATATAAGAAGCATAAGCTTTTTGAAATTACACATTTAGTAAATGATTTTCCTAAGCTTAAAATCAATAATCAAGAGGAATATGTATTTCTAAATGGAATTGGTATGGGTGTAGATTCCTTTGTATGTTTAGAACAAATGAAAAATGCGAAGTTGAAAATAAAGGAATCTTACTTTAAGGTAGCACTACGCGTATTTAAAAATTTTAAGCCTTATGCACTCGATATAGAAATAGATGGAGTTTCCCATCACTATGAGAATGTTTGGTTCTTTGTATGTAATCACGGTAAGTATTTTGGTGGTGGCATGAAGATTACTCCTATGGCTAAACGAGAAGATGATCATTTAGACATTTGTATTGTTCATGGAATTAAGCTAAGAAAATTGTTACTTGCATTTCCAATTGTGTTTCTTGGCTTGCATCGATTCATTTTTAAAAAATATATTCATTTTTATAAGGCTAAGCATGTTGTTGTAAAACCCCAAAATTGTAATTTTTTACAGAAAGATGGGGAAGTTGCAGAGGCTGTAGAATATATTGAAATTAAGAGATAAAATAATTTTATATAATTATATTTTTAAAATTTCTTTCGACAAACTTTCTTTTCCTAATTTGTTAAAAATATTAACAAGGGAGGAAGCAAGAATGAAAGTAACAGATATGATCTGTCAAACATCTCTACTTTTAACAGAAATCAAAAAATGTCAAAGCTTATATCACTATTGTAATGACAACCATTTGATCTATCGCTACATCATAAAAGAGATTTATAGAATGAATAAGGTTGATGTTTTATTAGAATTTTTAGCAGATGATTTGAGAGAGGATTGCAGTTTAGATGATTTAAAACGTGAGCTTTTAAAGCTATACCGTTTTTTATCAGATGAATTTCTTTTGACCGTAAAAAATTTTAGTTTTAACAAAGAAGTGGCCTATTAGTTGTAATTCAAGGTGGTATCTGTGTACATATAAGGAAGAGATGAGGAATCATCTTTTTCTTTTTGAGTAAGGAGTAGCTTATGGAATTAACAAAAGATGTAAAAGAAAAATTGAATTTTATACCAAATCATGTTAGAATAGTTGCTGCCACAAAGTATGTGGCAGCAGAGGATATGAAAAAATTGTTTTCTATAGGAATTCATAACTTTGGAGAAAACCGTGTAGATTCTTTTTTGAAAAAATATGAAGCATTAAAGAATGAAGATATCTGCTGGCATTTTATTGGTCATCTTCAAACTAACAAAGCCAAGCAGGTACTTTCTAAAATTGATGTTCTTCATTCTCTAGACTCTTTAAAGCTTGCAGAGATTATAGAAAAAGAAAGAACAACTCCTTTAGATTGTTTTATTGAAGTGAATATCAATAAAGAAAAGTCAAAGAATGGTATAGCTATAGAAGATTGTGAAGCATTTCTAAAAAAGATATCTTCATATTCTAATGTGAAGGTGGTCGGATTTATGATGATGACGACTAAGGATAGTACAAAAGAAGAAAAACGAATTCAATTTTCAAATTTGAGAAAGCTTATGCAAGAAATGAATGAAAAACTAGGGTTAGAACTGAAACAATTGTCTATGGGAATGAGTGATGATTATATTGAGGCAATTGCTGAAGGTGCTACGATGGTGCGATTAGGACGGATGTTATGGCATCAAGAGAGGTAGAGTTTTTTCACAAACAAACTGAATCAAATATCAATAAAGCACGTCAGGGTGGTATTGTTCTAACAAGCTTTTTAGATGAGACTCAGCTTACTTATATAAATTCGCTTTATTCTAAGGGTATAAAGATAGAATGTGACGGGGGATTTGATGAAGCAGAACATAAAAGAGTTTTATTCCTTCCTTTTTCTCTAGATGCATCTAACTTCAAAATAAAGGTATATAAAATACTTTATAATTCTAGATACCTAGAACTGAACCATAGAAAAATATTAGGAACACTTATGAGTCTAGGTATCAAAAGAGAAAGTATTGGAGATATCGTTTGCTCTAGGCAAGGTGCCTTCTTTGCCTGTACAGAAGAAATATCTGCTTATATTGAAAGAGAATTTAAAACCATTAGTGGTGTGGCTATAGAATTAGAAGAGGTAAAGGAAAGACTTAAGATCAAGCGTGAGCTTAGAGAGGAAAAGCATATCGTATCGAGCTTGCGATTAGATGTGGTTATTGCCTCTGCTTATAAATTATCTCGAAATGATGCCTCAGAAATGATTACAGAAGGTCTCGTTCAAATCAATCATATGGAATGCTTATCTATAAGTAAGCAAGTATCAGAAAATGATGTGATTAGTGTACGTCATAAGGGACGCATTTATGTGGGAACTATTGGAGGAAAAACGAAGAGTGACCGTTTGGTCTTACAGCTTAAGTTTTTAGTATAGTATGCAAAAGACAACAGAATATAATAAGCTAATTAGCTTTAAACATTTAATGCTTTTAACAATTCCAATCTTTTTTGAGTTACTATTACAAATTGTTGTGGGGTATTCTGATCAAATTATGATATCAAGGGATCAGGATGCGGTAACCGCTATTACAAATACGAACACGATAATCAATGTTTTTATTATCGCTTTTCAGGTGTTTTCTATGGGAGCAATCATTCTTATAGGACATTATAAAGGTGCTAAAAACTTTGATAAGGAAAAAAGTGTCTATAGTGTTGCATTCGTATTATCTACAGGCATAGGTATTTTGATTAGTATTATCTTATTTTGCTTTTCTTTCTATTTTTTCAAGTGGATACATCTAGACCCTACCTGTATGGAAAAGGGATTAACCTATATAAGAATCGTTGGTGGTTGTCTATTCTTACAGGCAATTTTAACTACAATATCTGCATTTCTAAAAAGTAACTCTTATATGAAGGATTCAACAATTATTAATGCAGTTGTAAATATTTTAAATATAATTGGAAATTTCATTTTAATTCCTCATTTAGGAATTATGGGCGTTGCCATCTCTAGTGTGGCGTCTAGAGGAATTGGTGTTATTATCATTTCAATCGTGTTTTTAAAGAGAGTAAAAGTAAATATCTTCTTACATCCTTTTAAAGATTTTCATAAAGAAACGGTAAAGAGGATTCTTTCTATTGGTGGACCATCAGGAGGAGAAGCCTTATCCTATAATGCAAGCCAAATTCTAATTCTATTTGTTGTCAATAGCTTAGGGAATAAGGGAGTAGTGAATATCAAATCCTATGCCAGTATGTTTGCGTATGTATCGTTTATGTTTACCCAAGCAATCTCTCAAGCAATGCAGGTTGTCATCGGAGAATTATTAGGTATGCAGAAGGTAGAGGAAAGCAAGAAGAAAATCTATCAAACTCTTTTCGTAAGTGTTTTAACAACGGTAGTTATATCTGTGCTTTTGTATTTAATTAGTGACTATGCTTATGGTATATTTGGTATAAAGGATAAGGAACTATTGTATATTGGTAAAATGGTTTTACTTATAGAAATAGCTTTAGAGTTAGGTAGAGCATTTAATATAGTATTTGTACGAGCGTTACAAACAAGTGGAGATATCGCATTTCCAACAATATTATCCGTTATATTTTGTTGGGGTGTTGCAGTATTAGGAAGTTATTTGCTTGGTGGCAAAGATGTTTGGTTGAATTTAGGTTTGATTGGTGTATGGATCGCGATGGCGCTAGATGAATGTATTAGAGCTGTCATCTTCTTTATACGATTTAAAAGTGGAGCTTGGGAAAGGAAGTTGGTAATATGATAGGAATTATTGCAGCAATGGAAGAGGAAATGGCTATATTGAGAGAAGCTATTGGAAATCAGAATACAAATCAAATTTGTGGCATCAGGTTTTATGAGGGACAAATAGGTTCACAAGAGGTTGTGCTATGTTCTTCAGGTGTCGGCAAAGTAAATGCCGCTATAGCAACCACTATTTTAATTGAATATTATACTTGTTCTTTAATTATCAATACTGGAATTGCAGGCGGAATTAATGGAGTTCAAACAAAGGATATTGTTCTTGCAAGAGAGTTGTCTTATTCTGATGTAGATACAACTTCGTTTGGTTATGCTTATGGTCAAATTCCTGGAATGCCTAAGACCTTTATGCCAAATTTAGAATGCATCATTAAGGTAAAGCAAATCTTAAAAAAACTTGGATTAAGCTATAAGGAAGCAAAAATATATACTGCAGATTCCTTCGTTACAAACATTGAACAGATTTCAAAGGTAGATACAAACATTCCTTGTATTGCAGAAATGGAAGGTGCCGCAGTTGCTCAAGTGTGCATAAGAGGAGGCATTGATTTTATTGTTCTTCGTTATATTTCAGATATTGTAGGAAAAGAAAATCAGGTTTCTGATTATAAAGCCTTTGAAAGTGAAATGGCTAAGAGATCTAGCACAATTTGTTTAGAAATAATAAAAAATTTGGAATAATTGTAAAATTACAGTCAATACTAAAGATGGTGAGAATATGTATTTAGCCATCTTTATTTTTGTTATAATCATTGTTATTTTGGCTATTGATATAGAAATCAATGTAAAAAGTGCAAATGATACCATTAAAATAGATGCTAAAGTTGGACTAATAAGATTTGTGATACCTCATCAAAGATTAATATCAAAGGCTTTAGAAAGTGAACAGCTGAAAAACAAGCAGCAACAAAGAGATGATTTTAAAAAGCTATTTAAAAAAAGACACTATTTGAATAGACTATTTAAACATTCCAGCTTGACTATGTTTTACATGGCTAGATTTACAAAAGCAGAACTTTATCTAAACCCTATACAAAATGGTGCCTATTTAATGGTTTCAAACCAGATTCATGCGTTTTTAAATCATCATTTTAAAATAGTAGATAATAAAAGTATAAAGCTTATTTATGATGAACATTACCAAAATATTGATTACTTTATTTGTGTTAAAGCAGATCTTATTAGTATTCTTACCGCAATACTTTTAAGGAAATGATACTATGGGAAACATTACAGATTTGTTAAATGTTTCAATGAACAAAATCAAAGAAATGATTGATGCCAATACAATTATTGGAACACCTATCACTGAAGGAGAAACACTTATTATTCCTGTATCAAAGCTTCATTTAGGCTTTGTCAGTGGTGGTAGTGATATCAAACCAAACTCTAGTAAAGAAGAGGTTTTATTTGGTGGTGGCGCTGGTGGTGGCTTTGGGATTACACCAATTGCCTTTTTGGTCATCAATAAGGAAGAAGTAAGCTTACTTTCTATAGATGAAAGTACACACATCGCTGAGAAGCTAATTGATTTAGTTCCTAAGACAGTCGAAAAATGTAAGACATTATTTAAAAATAATGCACCTATAGAAAAAGTATAAAAAGAGCTTTTCCAAACGAAAAGCTTTTTCTCTTGAAAAATAAACTGAAATTTGATAGTATACTAACAGGTGATATTTATGAAATATTATGCTGTAAAGCATCAGGATGGAAAAGATATCTTTACCTCTTGGGATGCCTGTAAGGAATATATGGTTGGGAAAAAGAAAATCCAACAGAAGAGTTTTTTAACGTTAGAGGAAGCAGAACAGTTTTTAAATGATGAAGTAGTAGAAACTAAATTTGAACTTCCTACAGCTTATATTGATGGTTCTTACGATGCTAATACAGGGTGTTATTCTTTTGGCGGTGTTTTGATTATAGATGGAACTCAACAAACATTTTGTAAGAAGTATAAAGCTGATGATTACTCTGATGCAAGAAATGTAGCGGGGGAGATTAAAGGGGCAGGCTATATTATCAATTATGCAATCAAAAGAGGAATAAAGGAGTTAAATATTATCTATGATTATGAAGGTATAGAAAAATGGTATACAGGTATGTGGAAGGCTAGTTCTCCTATTGCCCAAGTATACGTTAAATTTAAAAATGAAGTAAAGGATAAAATAAAATTGCATTTTATTAAAGTGAAAAGCCATAGTAATGATAAATATAATGATATGGCAGACGAGCTAGCAAAAAGCGCTCTAGGCATCTAGAGCGTTTTTTAATTCTGTATAATCATTATGTTTAAAATGGAAATCATAGATTTGTTCACTGGTTTCATTTCCTTTGCCTGTGATTACTATAATATCATTAGGCTTAGCTAATTTCACTGCAAGAGTAATAGCTTCTTTACGAGAAAGTGTCATATAGTATTCCTTATCTTTTAGATTTTCCGTTAAATCATAAAGAATTCCAAAAAGGCTTTCGTGTTTAGGATCTTCAGATGTAAAGATAGTAATATCAGAGAGTGTGGTTGCGATTGTCCCCATTTTGGCTCTCTTTGATTTATCCTTTTCTCCTTGTGCTCCTAATATAGAAATAATCTTCCCTTTTTTAAATTCTTTTATGTTTTTTAAAAGATTATCTAAAGCATTAGGCGTGTGAGCAAAATCAATGATTCCTGTGATATTGTTTTTATTTTTAAAATGCATAAACCTACCATCAATTGGAAGAAGTGTTTCAATGCCCTCTTTTATGTATTTTAAATCAATTCCTAGTTCATTTGCATATGTAATAGCAGCTAAAGCATTGTAGATATTATATTTACCGAAAAGAGGAAGCCTGAAATGTTCTAAAAAAAATCCTTTAAAATATACATCAAATTCAGAGTTTAATAATCCAAGCTTGATATTTTTGGCTTGATAAATACCTGTATCTAGTCCATATGTAACTACTCTAGCCTTTGTATAGGAAGCAACCTCAGATGCATAAAAATCATCACTATTGATTACGGCAAGGCTATTTTGCTTTAAGCCTTCAAATAGCTTGGCTTTTGTCTTAAAATAATTCTCCATAGTTCTATGTGTATTTAAGTGTTCATGAGTTAAATTTGTAAATATGGCTCCATCAAATTCTAATTTCTCAATTCTGCCATCTAAGATACCTTCACTAGACACTTCCATAACCAAATCGTTTATATGATGCTTTTTTAATACACTGTAGGCCTCATAAAATAAATCAGGAGTAGGAGTAGTATGTTTTGTTTTGATGTTTTTCTTTAAATAGGAAATCCCGTTAGTTCCGATATAGGCAGAGCTTTTCGCTACATCAAAAATTTGATTTAAAATGTTTGCGGTGGTGGTTTTACCATCTGTGCCTGTAATACCTACCGTATAAATTTCATGGTTGTAATGATAAAAGGCTTGTAAAAGTCTAATATATTCTCTTTTGGCATTGCGCACACGAATATGATTATAGTTTTTTAAAACCATTTGGTCAGTAACAATTAAACAGGCTCCCTTATCTAAGGCCTCCTGAACATATTTTTTACCATTTTGCTTATGTCCTTTAATTGCTACAAATATAAAATTTTTCTTAACACGTTTAGAATTTGCTGTTATACCTAATACTTCAGCATTGAGTCCTAAGGTTGGATATAGCTCTTGTAGGTTCATTTTCATCATCTCTTATTTCTAGTATTTTATAAAACTAATGTTTTATACAAAAGCATAAAGAAAAGGTAAGAAATGGATACTTTTTTTTCAAGAATAATAAAAAAACAACTTATTTTTAAAATTTGTAAAAAATAAGATCATTTCTTTTATTTTTATCATATGATGACTAATACGGGGCTTATGGAGCTATGCTTTATATTTGGTATATTAAAAATGAATAAATTGGATCGCATAAAGCATTCATTAAAAGGAATGCTTTTTTCTACGAAAAGATGTCGAAATTCATAAGGTTTTATGGTAAAATACAAGATAAGGATGTGAGTGAAATGAAGAAAATCCAGGTCATTGTAAGAGATAAGAATACATTAGTTTTAGAAGAAGATGCTTATAAAGGAGATTACATCGATTTAACAAGCATTTCTAATGTAGATTTTAAGCAAATTGAAAATGTTGTCCTTGCAGGAAAGGATGCAGTTTATAATCAAAAGCTAGAAGAGTATAAGGAGATGCTAAATCTAAAGTTAAATCAAGAAAAAAAAGATTTAGAGAACAACTTTACTTTAGATAAACAAAAGCTTTTAACTGAAATAGATTCTTTAAAAAAGGAAAATATTCAAGCAATAGAGAAATTAAAAAATTCTCTTTCGTTTGAGCATAGCTTAGAACTTGAAAAAAAGAACGCTGAATTGCAGGGTGTAAAGGATAAATATACTCAGGAGCTTGAAGCATTTAAGAAGAGTGAAGAATATAAATATAGTTTAGAAATTCAAAGATTAAATTCACAACTAGTACAACAAAAACAAGTTACTTTACAAAAGGAACAAGAAGCTACTTCAAAGTACCAGCTTGAAATTATGGATTTGGAATCAAAGCTATCTAATCTTCAAAACCAAATGGAAGTTAAGCTTTCTAATGAGCGTTTAGTAACAGAGAAAAAATATACAGAACAAGTGAATCAATTAAATCAACAACTCAGAGAGGTTCTTGGTCAAAAGGAGCGCTTAGAACTAGAACAACGAGCTAAGCTAGAAGAACAATTAAGACAAAAGGAAAGTGAGTTTGCAGAAGAAAGATTACAGTTGAAAGGACAGATAGATGTTTTAAATCAACAATATCAGCTTCTACAAAGACAAAAGGCTTCTTTAAATGTAAAACAAACAGGTGAGGATTTAGAATCCTGGTGTGATAACGAAGTAAAAAGCTATATGCAAAATGGACTTTTCAATTGTAGCTGGGATAAGGATAATCAGGTTGTACGTAATGAGGATGAGGCAAAAGGTAGTAAGGCAGACTATATCTTTAGTATTTATGAATCAGTTAAAAAGGATTTGTTACTTGCGAAGGTATGCCTAGATATGAAGGATGAAAATCCAGATTCTGTAAATCGCAAAAAGAATGCAGATTATTATAAGGCATTAGATAATAACCGCAAGAAAAAGGATTGTAAATATGCTGTGCTTGTTTCTAACCTAGAACTTGACAAGCCAAATGATATTCCAATTTATAAGGTTACAGAATATGAAGAGATGTATGTGGTACGCCCGGCATATTTAATGACATTCTTAAATATGCTTGTATCCTTAACCACTCGCTTTGCAGATATTGTTCTTGCTAAGGAAGAGGAACGTATAGAGATTAAGAAACTATTTGATTTAAAGGCTTCCTTTGAGGATTTAAAGAAAACCTATTTAGATAAGCCTTTAGAAAGCTTAGAAAAAAATATCTCTGAAATTAGAAATCAAAACGCTAAGATTATGGATGCTTCTAAAAAGATAGAAGGCTACTGTGATGCTATAACAAGAAACTATTTAAATGAGATTCAAAATAAATTAGACCGTTTTGATGTTAAGGTTACAAAGATTTATAAGTAAAGTATAGATAGTTTTATTTGTATAAAAATTCTAATTTGCAAAAGGGTGGTAATTCGTAATAAAAAAATGATATAATATAACTAGT
>JAMPGQ010000002.1 GCA_023663825.1 Anaeroplasma bactoclasticum | reverse complement strand
CAATATGTAGCTAGGCTTATCCAAGGCCTAAATCTACACTACATATTATACGAGGTGAAATATTGGTGAAAAAAGTATACTTAACTTTGTTAATAGGGCTAAGCCTAATCGGTCTATGTTTTATTAACGGAATACAAGTAGAAGCTAGTAAAGATAGCTTAAATCTAAATTGTAATAGAATAGTCAATTTTATTACGGATCATTTAAGGGAGTTTAAGGAGGAATACAATCGGCTAAATGAGGAAGCATTAGAAGCGGTAGGTGTTGAAGGATATAGCCTAGCATATATCATCGATGCAGAAAGCTATGGGGTATATATTGACTTCAATGATGATAAGGGGTATTTAGTAAGTTCATTTACTTTTGACCTATACGCTTTAGAAACAAAAGGAGACATCGAATATTTAAAGAATGTAGATTTCACTTATTATAGTGTTATAGATGGGTTCTTATATCATAATGGTACTTCCTATCAAAAATATACCAAAGAAGCTAGACAATCTGATATTGTCTACGGATATAAAGGACAGAATGACTCTGGGGAAGCTGATATCTATGATATTACTGCATATATGGAAGATCGATATCCATCCTATACTTTAGTAAATAAGTATGATGATATTGTATATAAAGGGAAGTATGCTCCTACTCAAATGTATAGAGTTAGTTATTACATAAAAAGGATATCAACTGATGGTGGATATAATTATAACTATATGGAGACAGAATCTAATTGTGCACTAACTGCTGATTTTAATGTTATGACAAGCTGGCAACAAATGGGATATTATGATAAATTTCCAATGAAGAATGTTTTTAAGGATATAAGAGAAGAAATCAAAAGTGATCGTAACTATGAAAAGTATGGAACAGGAGTTGGAGGAGTAGGAATAGACTCCTATTGGACTACAAATGATGAATATATACTAGAAAATATGTGTGAATTATATTATTTTTGTGATTATTATGCAACTGAAGCAAATCACTATACTCCTGAAAGTGGATTAACTACAGCTCAAGCAAGAGAAGTAATGATATTCTGTACATCTCAATATATGGGTGGGACAAAGTATCCATATAAATCTACAAATTTCTCAGATGTGATGACTTCATTACAAGAAGGAAAAGCTGTATTTATGGGCGTTTCAGGAAGCAAGACCTTTGGAGGAGATCATGCAGTAGCCCTATTAGGATATAGACAGTATAGTTATAAAACAGGAGTATGGATTTTCAGTCAAACAAAGACAGCATATTTCTTTATGATAGATGATGGACAAACAGGTAGTATTACCTATTTTGATCCAAACTGTAACTCAAAACTATCTTATGAATTCGTTTATATTTGATTAAAGTAGATATTTTATAGGCATTTACATTATGTTAATAATGTCATGAGTTGTAAAAAAACAGGGGGATAGTTTTATTCATAAAACAAAAGTGTGTATGTGATCGTGCCTATAAATTTTAATCTCATATAAAAGAATTCTGATAGAACCATAGTGGTACTTTTTTACCACTATGGCTTTTTTTAATGGTGCTTTTTTAAAAAATGTGATTATGCTTTCATTATAGGTGATGGAAGTAATCTAAACAAAACAATGATAATAATATAAGCTATATAGTCTTTGGTAGAGAAGATAAATTATAAAATTATAGAAAAATTTCTAAATCTATAGTATAATTGTGTAGGATTGTTAAATTATTATATATGTATGATTTTGAAAGGAGAGTATTTTTATGTTGATTGTTAAATTAAATCCTAATGAAGAAGAAAATATATTAAAAGGCTTTCCTTGGGTATATAATAATGAAGTGCATTCCTTTGAAGGCAATATACAAAATGGCGAAGTCGTAGAAGTGAATTCCTTTCAGAATCAATTTGTTGGTTATGGGTTTTTAAATGTAAATTCTAAACTAATGGTAAGAATACTTACTCTTTGTAAGGAAGATAAAATAAATAAAGATTTTTTCCGCAGGAAGATACAGTATGCTTTAGAACATAGAAAAAATATGAAGCTAGGAAATGCTCAGCGTTTGATTTTTGCAGAAGCAGATTTTCTTCCGGGGTTAATCGTAGATCAGTACAATGATATTTTATCTGTACAGTTTCTTTGTCTTGGAATGGATAAAATAAAACAAGATATTATCCATATTTTAATAGAAGAATTAAATCCTAGAGGCATCTATGAAAGAAGTGATACACTTGTTCGTCTAAAGGAAGGATTAGAAGAAACTAAAGGAATTCTTTATGGAGAATTTAATCCGCGTGTTGAAGTTATAGAAAATGGAATTCGTTTTATAGTGGATGTTGAGCATGGCCAGAAGACAGGTTATTTTTTAGACCAAAAGCTAAATCGTGATATGGTAAAATATTATGTGAAAGATAAAGTCGTTTTAGATTGTTTTTCTAATGTGGGTGGTTTTGCGTTACACGCATGTAAGTATGGGGCTAAGTATGTAGATGCTTGTGATATCTCTAAGCTTGCTTGTGAAGAAATTGAAGCAAATGCAAAACGAAATAATTTTAAACAATTAAATGTTATTTGTACAGATGTTTTTGATTATTTAAGAAAAGAAGAATTAAAAGATAAATATGATGTAATTATCTTAGACCCGCCAGCCTTTACAAAGGATAAGACAACAGTAAAGAAAGCGTATCGTGGGTATAAAGAAATTAATTTACAAGCTTTAAAGATAATTAAAAGTGGGGGATATCTTTTGACATTTTCCTGTAGTCAGCATATGACTCCAGAATTGTTTATGGAAATGTTAAAGGATGCTTCAGTGGATGCGAAGCGTGAGGTTCAGTTTCTTGATTTTAGAATCCAATCTCCAGATCATCCGGCTTTATTAACAGGAAAAGAGCAGTTATATTTAAAATGTGTGGTATTAAGAGTGAAATAGGAGGAAGGCTATGGAAAGTAAAGTATTTCAACAACATCGAAAGATGATATTAGATCAAATGATGGATCATTCTATCTTGGTATTATTTTCTAATCCTAAGGAGGATGCTAAATATGATGTCGATAGAAATTATTATTATATAACAGGTAATTTTGAATATGAGAATTGTGTTGTTTTATATAAGAATGGTAAGGATATTAAAGAGATGATGTTTATTCACCCTTTTGATGAATTTAAAGCCAAATGGGTTGGAGCACCTTTATCTAAAGAAGCAATACAAGAACAATCTTTATTAAAAGATATTCATTATCTAGAGGAATTTGATTCTATTGTAGATTCTTTATTTAATGAGGCTACGAAACTATATGTAGATTTAAAGGATGAAAAGAATCTATATAGTACAGAAATGTTATATGCAAAGAAAGCAAAGGAAAACCATCCACATTTAGTTATTTTTAATGCAGAAAGCTTATTTAAAAAAGCAAGAACGATTAAGCTTCCTGAAGAAATAGAAGAAATGAAAAAGGCTATTTCTATTACGAAAAAGGGAATAGAAAATATATTAGACCATATGAAGGAATCCTATGAATATCAATTAGAAAGCTATTTCGACCAAGCGATTAAATACTATGGGGCTACAGGCTATGCCTTTCCTACTATTGCAGCAAGTGGAAAAAATGGCTGTTGTCTACATTATATGGATAATGAAGCCGTTGCTAAGAATGGGGATTTAATTCTTTTTGATTTGGGTTGTTCTTATCATATGTATTGTTCAGATATATCTAGAACCTTCCCTGTAAGTGGTAAGTTTAGTCCACGTCAAAAACAAATATATAATATTGTTTTAGCAGGACAAGAATATGTTTTAAAGCATATAAAGCCTGGAATTACCACTAAGGAGTTAAATCAGATTTTAATTAAATTTTATGCAGTAGAATTAAAAAAGATAGGCTTAATTAAAGAAGATAGTGAAGTATCAAAATATTATTATCATGGTGTATCTCATCATATTGGATTAGATTGTCATGACCTATGCGAATATACTCCTTTACAAGCAGGAAGTATTATTTCTAATGAACCAGGGCTTTATATTGCTGAAGAGGGCATTGGTATTCGAATAGAAGATGATATTTTAGTTACGGAAGATGGCTGTATCAATTTAAGTAAAGATATATTAAAAACCGTAGATGAAATAGAAGCATATTTAGAAAGGTAAGGTAAATAAAATGAAAGAAGAAATTTTAAAGAATTATGCTAAGCTAGTTGTTAAAACAGGAGTTAATGTACAAAAGGATCAGGATGTAGTAGTTAGCGCCTCTGTAGAGGATGCATACTTTGTGAAGTATGTTGTAGAAGAGGCTTATAAAGCGGGTGCTCGTGCAGTATCTGTAGATTGGAACTATCAACCACTATCTAAACTGAGTTATGAATATGAGTCTGTTGAGACTTTAAAGGAATTACCAGAATGGTATTTAAAGAAACAGGAATATCGTGTTGAGAAGCTTCCTGCAATGATTCATATTATCTCAGAAGATCCAGATGGACTTTCTGGTATTGATCAAGCCAAACTATTAGAAGTACAAATGGCAATTGGTCCAGTTTTAATGAAATATAGAGAACAAAAGGATAACAAGTTCCAATGGACTATTGTTGGCATTCCAGGAGAAAAGTGGGCTAAGAAGGTATTCCCTAAATTATCTACAGAAAAAGCTATGGAAGCATTATGGGATGCAATACTTAAGGTAACTAGAGTGTATGGCAATCCTATTGAAAACTGGAATAAGCATAATGCAAATCTATCAGAGAAAACATCTAAATTAAATGCATTAGGTATTAAGACATTGACTTACAAGTCTAAGAATGGTACAGACTTTACTATTGAACTTCATCCAGATATGAATTTCTTAGCTGGAGGGGAAACTACGTTACAAGGTGTATTCTATAATCCAAATATGCCAACAGAAGAATGCTTCACATCTCCAGTAAAAACTTCTTGTAATGGAGTTGTTATGGCAACAAAGCCACTATCTGTTCGTGGTGTTTTGGTAAGTGATTTTGGCTTTAGATTTGAAAATGGTAAGGCAGTTGAAGTCATTTGTAAGAATAAAGAATATAAGGATGTTTTAGAAAAGCTTATCTCTACAGATGAAGGGGCTTCTATGCTAGGGGAGGTTGCACTAGTTCCTTATGATTCACCAATCAATCAAACAGGATTATTATTCTATAATACATTATATGATGAGAATGCTTGTTGTCATTTAGCCTTAGGTAGAGCATTTACAGAATGTATAAAGGATTACCAAACAAAGTCAGAAGAGGATATAAAAAAGGTAGATTTGAATACATCAATGATTCATGTTGACTTTATGATTGGCAGCAAAGATTTGGATATTACTGCAGAAACCTTTGATGGTAAAACTGTACAAATTTTCAAGAATGGCACATGGGCTATTTAATCAAAATGTAGATGAATTTTTATGTGTTTGTTAAATTTTTTTCCTCGATTTAAAAAAGAGGATATGTTAAAAGAAAATTAGTAATTGGAGAACAAATGAAAAAAATACTATATTTGGTGTGTTTTATATTTAGCTTATTTTTTGGCACTCTTGTATTAACAGGATGTCAGGAAAAAGTAGAAGGAATAGATGGGATGTACCAAAAGGATGGTTTTTATTTTCCTATAGAAACAAAAAATCTTGAAATTGAATCAGCAACTTTAATGGCTGAAATGACTTCCAGCAAGATTGTGGATACATCTAAAAAAGACGAACTATATCAATTATCAATTTTAATGTGTAAAAAAAAGCCTGAATATATTGGTGTATTAAGTCAAGAGGAATTTCAGAAATTTTATTTCGACCAAGAACAAACTCAAGGTTTTATCTTTACTTTATACTTTTCCTCTGAAAAAACATCACAAGAATTTGGCTATAGTTTTTTCATATCAACTCAAGGAAGAATGTATAGCGAAGATGAGGAAGAGAAGTTATATCATTATACAGAAAATAATTTTATTGATTATGATGCTGTTTCAGTATTTTATCATAGTTGGAAAGTTTAGATAGGAAAAATAAGAAAATAAATATATTGAAAAAAAAGTGCCTTTATAATATAATTTATGAGGGCACCCTTTTTATTTGTCTAATGGGGGCTGTTTTTCTTTTTGAGGTGATTCCATGAAAAAACAAACGAAATATATTTTTGTTACTGGTGGTGTAGTTTCTTCCTTAGGGAAAGGAATAGCTGCATCTAGTATTGGAAGATTATTAAAAAATAGAGGTCTCAAGGTTTTTATGCAAAAGTTTGATCCTTATATCAATGTAGATCCAGGAACAATGTCGCCTTATCAGCATGGTGAGGTTTTTGTCACAGAGGATGGAGCAGAAGCAGATTTGGACTTGGGTCACTATGAAAGATTTATTGATGAAAACCTATCAAAGAATTCTAATATAACAGCTGGAAAGATTTATTCTAGTGTAATCGCCAAGGAAAGAAAGGGTGAATATTTAGGAGCTACAGTTCAGGTTATCCCTCATATTACTAATGAGATTAAAGAAAAGCTAGTACAGGCAGCAACAGAAAGTGATGCCGATGTGGTAATTACAGAAATTGGTGGTACTGTTGGTGATATTGAATCTCTTCCTTTTTTAGAGGCCATTCGTCAGGCACGAAGAGATTTTGGTTATCATAATACTCTTTATATTCATAACACATTAGTTCCCTATTTGAAGGCTGCAGGTGAAATTAAAACCAAACCTACACAGCATTCTGTAAAGGAATTAAGAAGCTTAGGGATTCAGCCTGATATGGTTATATTAAGAACTGAAGTTTCTATCAAAAAAGAACAAAAAGAAAAAATTGCTTTATTTTGTGATGTGGATAGAAAAGCTGTTTTTGAGGCTAAGGATTCTAAGATTCTTTTTGAGGTTGTTACCTCTTTGCATAATCAAAAAATTGATGATATTATTTTGAAGCATTTTGGATTAAATTTACCTCCTGCAGATATGACAGAATGGAATAATTTAATTCAAAAAATCAAGAATTTAAAAGCTGAAGTGAAAATAGCTTTAGTAGGTAAATATATTTCTTTGCCAGATGCTTATATTAGTGTAAATGAAGCATTAAAGGCTGCAGGATATTATCATAATGTAAAAGTTATAATTACTCCTATTGATTCAAATGATATTACTGAAGAAAATGTTGAAGAACGTTTAAAGCCATTTGCCGGGGTGATTGTTCCTGGTGGTTTTGGCAAGCGTGGAAGCGATGGAAAAATTCTTGCTATTAAGTATTGTAGAACACATAAAATTCCTTTTTTTGGAATCTGTTTTGGAATGCAGTTGGCTTGTATAGAATATGCCAAAAATGTTAAAGGCTATCAATATGCTTCATCAACAGAGATAGATCCTAATACACCTCAACCAGTGATACATCAGTTATCCAATCAACATAAAGGAATGAATTTAGGTGGAACATTACGGTTAGGATTGTATGATTGTAAAATTACACCTAATACTAAAACAATGTTAGCTTATAATGCAGATAGTGCTAGTGAGCGTCATCGTCATCGTTATGAATTTAATAATGCATATTTAAATGTGTTTGACAATGATTTTGTTATCTCTGGAATCAATGCAACAACGAAGCTTGTTGAGATTGTTGAACTGAAAAATCATCCTTGGTTTATAGCTTGTCAATTTCATCCAGAGTTTGCCTCAAGACCATATCGCCCTCATCCGTTATTTCGTGATTTTATAGGGGCAGTAATGAAAAAGTAAGGGAAGTGATTTTATGTGGGAAAAAAGAGAACCTAAATATGGTGATCAAATTCGTGTAAGCAGAGGATTTTATTCACACCACGGGATCTATGCTTCTAAAAAAAGTGTGATTCATTTTGCACCTCCAGGACAAACGGATATATTAGATCCTAGCACGGCAAGAATTATAGAAACTACTTTAGAAGAATTTTTAAAGGGTGGAGAAGTAGAGGTTAGAACCTATACAGAAGAAGAATTAAAAATAAAAAGAAAACCAAAGGAAATTGTAGATTGTGCACTATCTCATTTAGGAGAGGGCGGATATGATCTTATATCAAATAATTGTGAACATTTTTCTAATTTATGTGCCTTTGGGTCTAAACAGAGTAATCAAGTAGAATCTGTTTTATCTTTCTTATTAGGGGGTAGATAAAAATGAAATTTGGAATAGATGTAGGTGGAACAACAGTTAAAATTGGTGTGGTTGAAGCAAATAAGATTATAGAAAAATATGAAATACCTACAAATAAGGAAACCTTATTTGAAGATATTGGATTGTTTTTAAAAGAATATATAAAGAAAAACCATATAAAAGATATTGAAGGAATCGGCTTTGGTTTGCCTGGAAATGTAGTAAATAATTACATTTATAATTTACCTAACGTAGGAATTAAGAATGTTGATTTAACCAAAGAAATGGCGAAGTATTTTCCTAATGTAGAAGTACTTGCTCAAAATGATGCAAATGTTGCTGCCCTAGGAGAGATGCTATATCATAATGAATATCAAAACGCTTGTATGATTACATTAGGTACAGGAGTTGGCTGTGGCATTGTTTTAAACGGAAAAGTTCTAGAAGGTAGTCATGGTGCTGCTGGAGAAGCTGGGCATATGGGCATAGCTAGTGAATATAGCTTTGCTTGCAGTTGTGGATTAAAGGGGTGTTTAGAAACGGTTGCTTCAGCAACTGGTGTGGTTCGTTTGGCAAAGTATCACTATAATGACTATGAAACTCAATTACTAGAATCTTTTACTGCGAAGGATGTTTTTGATTTGGCTAAAAAGAAGGATCCTTTATGTTTGTTTGTTGTAGATCGTGTTGGATATTATATAGCTAAATGCATTGCGATACTTGCGGTTACTGTAGATGTAGATGTGTATTATATTGGTGGTGGTGTTTCTAAGGCAGGAGATATATTAATTGATGCGATTCAAAAGCATTATTTAGAATTATCCCATTATGCCGTAAAGTATGCTAAAATAGAAATTGCAAAGCTTTTAAATGATGCAGGGATGCTCGGTGCTGCTGGGCTGATTACAAGGAATTAGTAAATGACTATATCAAAATATTATAAACCTGAAGTATTATGCTGTCCTAAATGTGGTAGTAAACTAGTATATCGTCATGCGGTTTCAAAAAGGCTTGTTTATTTTACAAGTGGAAAACGGATACGTGTTCATAATTTGGGATATGGTTGTAATACGTGTAGGGATCAGCAAATTTATTTTTCTCAGACAGCCAATAAACTTGCCTTTAAGGGGTATACATATTCAGTAAAAATCATATGTACGATTGCTTTATTAAAAGAAAAAAATATGAATAGAGAAGAAATCTGTGATTATTTTTTTGCCAAGAATATAGATATTTCAGATCGGAATATAGATAATTTATTAAAAAAATATCAAGAGTGTATTTTTTTAGATTACGAAAAAAGAATCCCTTTAGCTTATGAAAATATGATAAAGGCTTATGGTCAAATAAGATTATCTATAGATTTGATTAGCCTTATGGGAAATTCATTTGTAATTTTTTATGATTATTTTACATCTGACATATTGGCATTTGTTCGTTTTGAGAAGGAAGAAGATTCAAAGCTTTATGATTTCTTATCGACCTTTATTAAAAAGGATATGAATATCACTACGATTGTAAGTATTAGAAGAGATGCATATTTTATACAAATGCTAAAAAAGCTTTGTCCTATAAAAACAAAATTTATTGCTTTTGATAAATTTTAAAACTACAAACACTCCTATTTTGTTGAATAAAAATAACATATTTAATAAACTTTTCGAATTTTCTTTACAAAGAAAACATTGAGTGGTATAATCCTTGTGGATAAAAAGGAAAGGAGGATGAAAAAAATGAATACAGTTCACTTAGATGAATATGATAAGAAAATTGTTGAATTATTACAACAGGATTCTTCTATCAGCAATATCGATTTATCCAAGAAGATTGGACTTGCTCCATCTTCATGTTTACTTCGAGTTAAAAATTTAAAAGAACAAAAAATCTTAAAGCAATTTACTGTAGTCGTTGATGAAAAGCAATTAGGCTTTCAAATTACCTGCTTTGCCAAGGTATACATCCTTCCTTTTAATCGTGAGAATTGCCAAAACTTTATTGCGGAGGTAAAGGATATTCCTGAAATTGTGGAATGCTATACGATTACTGGAGATGCATCCTTCCTTTTGAAAATTGTTGCTAAGGACTTGGAATCTTATCGAAATTTTGTTTTTGATAAGTTATTAAAAGCGTCTTATGTGAACAATATTGATACTTCCATTGTGGTAGGATCAGAAAAGGAAAGCACGACCATTCCTTTAGAATAAATTACTTTAAGAGCCAATTGGCTCTTTTTTGTTTGAAATTAGGAGAGTAAAAAAATGAACGGAATAAAAAAATTATGGAAATGGAGTAAGAAGTATTTATGGCTTGTGATATTAATTGTTGCCTTATCTACAATTTTACAATGGCTATATGCTTATCTTCCTCTATTTATTCAATATGCGTTTGAGCGCATAAATCAAGTAACAGAACAAAAGACGGATTTACCTAGATTTCTTTTGAATTGGTATAATAATATAGATGATATGCTGACTTGTTTGTTGATGGTCGGTATAAGCATGATTGCTTTACAAGCTGTACATTCTGTTTTACGGTTTTTAGACAACTATTATGAGGGTGCATTAGCACATTATATTGGGTATGATTTACGAATAAAAATATATGATCATGTAATGAGTCTTTCATATACTTATCACAATCATTCTGATATTGGAGATTTGATTCAAAGATCAACGTCTGATGTAGATCAAACATCTACTTTTATTTCTAGCATGATTCCAGGATTGATTGATATATTTGTTACAGTTATTATTGGAGCTTATCGTGTTTATCAAATATCTCCAACTCTTATGTGGGTAAGTATGGTAAGTATGCCTATTACAGCAGCATCTTCAATTATTTATTTTAAATATTGTAATAAAGCATTCCAAAGAATAGAAGAGTCAGAGAGTAAAATGACGACTATTATTCAAGAAAATGTCAATAGTGCTCGTGTTGTAAGAGCCTTTGCCAATGAAGAATATGAGTTTGAAAAGATGGATGAGGCCAATCAAGTTTATACAAAAAAGAATGGCAAGTTCAATACAGTTATGGCAATGTTTTGGGGATGTAGCGATTTTCTAGTGTTTTTACAATATGCTCTTACAATGAGTGTTAGTATCTTTTTGGCTAGAGATGGTTTATTAAGCTCAGCAGATATTGTTGCTGCATTACTCCTTATGGGAATGCTAATTTGGCCTATGCGTAGTCTAGGAAGAATTATTGCCTCCTTTGGTAAAGCAAGTGTTGCTGCAAATCGTATTGATGAGGTATTAAGAATTCCAGAAGAATATGAAATCAATGGAGAAAAGATGCCACAGATTACAGGTGATATTGAATTTAAAAATGTTACCTTTAAGTTTGAGGATGACTCTAAGCCTTTATTAAATAATGTGTCCTTCCACATTCGGCCAGGACAAACTATCGCTATTGTTGGAAAAACTGGAAGTGGTAAGTCTACCATTTGTAACATTCTTACAAGAATGCTTGAAATTAATGAAGGAGAAATTTTAATTGACGGAGTTTCTATTAAAGATATTGAAAAGAAGCATTTAAGAAGAAATCTAAAATTTGTTCTTCAAGACCCATTTTTATTTTCAAAGACAGTTTATGAGAATGTAGCAATTACAGATACTCGTATACCGACTGAGCGAATTTATGATGCTGCACGAACAGCTGCAATACATACAGAAATAGAAAAGTTTGAGCGAGGATATAAAACAATTGTTGGTGAAAAGGGAACAACATTATCTGGAGGACAGAAGCAAAGAATCGCAATCGCAAGAATGCTTGTAAAGGATTCTAATGTAATTATTTTTGATGATTCTTTGTCAGCTTTAGATACAAAAACAGATTTAATGATTCGAATAGCTTTAAAGAAAAAGAGCAAGGATCAAACGATGATTATTATTACCCATCGTTCAACTACCGCTAAGGAAGCAGATCAAATTATTGTATTAGATCAGGGGAGTGTTTCCCAAATTGGTAAGCATGAGGAACTAGTTGTTCAAGAAGGCTTGTATAAAGAATTGTGGGGAATTCAAGGAGAACTTGAAGAAGAATTTAATGCAATATTAAAGGAGGGAAACTAGGATGGATGATTTCGATTATGAGCAAGAGGAAATCAATGATTTAGATTACCGCTCTAATAACAAAGGACCATGGAAGAAAATCTTTAAGACAGTTTTGCTTTATAAGAAAACATTTTGTGGTTTGATTTTATCAGTTGTCTTTTTGGCTATACTAGATGTTTGTTATCCATTAATCAATTCCTTTGCCATCTCTCATTTCTTTGAAAGCAACGATCCTAATCGCTTTGATATGGTTTGGAAAATGGTAGCAGGATATATTGGTGTAAGCTTAGCTTATGGTATATGTGTGTTTTCCTTTCTGTACTTTGCAGGTAAAGTAGAAATTCAAACTTCTTATCAACTAAGAAAAGAAGCTTATTTAAACTTGCAAAAACTTCCATTTAGTTATTTTGATAAAACTGCTCAAGGTTGGATTATGGCACGTGTAACTTCTGATTCCAGAAAGTTAAGTGAAATTATATCTTGGGGATGTGTAGATTTACTATGGGGCTTACTATCTATGTTTGGAATATTAGGAGTTCTTCTAGTTGTAAACACATTGTTATCTTTAATTGTTTTAGTGATTTTACCGATATTAATTGGTATTACGATATTTATTAGAAAGAAGATGCTAGCAAGCTATAGAGATGCTAGAAAAGAAAACTCTAAAATTACAGCAGCTTATAATGAAGGCTTTATGGGAGCAAAAGCAGTAAAGAGCTTAGTTATAGAAGATAAGTGCTCAAATGAGTTTTTGAGTAAAGCAAAAGCTTATAAAAAAGCTTCGCTACGTGCCGTATTCTTTTCTGCAATCTTCGGACCAATAACCTTTGTCTTATGCTATGCTGGCGTAGGTACCACATTGTATTTTGGTGGTAATATGGTTATGGGTGGTTTAATTGATAGTGCAATCCTCTACTTATTCATTGATTACACTGTAAAATTCTTTGACCCAATTATTTCTATTTCTAGAGTGATTGGTGATTTCCAGCAAGCTCAAGCCTCTGCAGAACGTATCATTTCTTTGATTGAAGAACAACCAGAAATTACAGACAGCTCAGAGGTTATAGAAAAATATGGTACAATATTTGAACCGAAGCTTGAAAACTTTGAACCATTGATTGGAGAAGTGGAATTTAAAGATGTTACATTCAAATATGCCAAAGGCGAAGAAGTATTAAAGAATTTTAATTTACATATTCCAGCAGGATCTAGTGTTGCTCTTGTTGGTCATACAGGGAGTGGTAAATCTACAATAGTCAATCTAATTTGTCGTTTTTATGAGCCTACAACAGGAGATATTTTAATCGATGGACATAGCTATAAGGATAGAAGTATTACATGGTTACACTCTAACATTGGCTATGTATTGCAAACACCACAACTATTTAGTGGTACAATTATGGATAATGTCAGGTATGGTAAATTGGATGCGACTGACGAAGAGATAAAACATGCTTTAGAGGTAGTTGCTGCAGACGAGTTTATTGCCAAACTAGATGATGGCTATCAGGCAATGGTTGGTGAAAGTGGTTCTAAGCTTTCTGTTGGCGAACGTCAATTGATCAGCTTTGCAAGAGCTATTGTTGCGGATCCTAAGATTCTAGTTTTAGATGAGGCAACCTCATCTATTGATACACAGACAGAAAGCTTAATTCAAAAAGCAGTAGAAAAAGTAATGGAGGGAAGAACAACCTTTATGATTGCCCATAGATTGTCTACAGTTGTAAATGCAGATATTATCCTCGTTATGAAGGATGGCTGTGTGGTAGAAAGTGGAAAACATCATGAGCTTTTAGCTCAAAAGGGATATTATTTTGAACTCTACAAAAATCAATTTGCAGAGGATCAGGTTAATAAAATATTAAACAAAGAACAAACAAATTATTAATATGGTATACATTAGATTCCTTATTCTTGAAATATATTAATTTGGAAATCGTACAAGTATATATATATTAAAAAAATCAGTATTAAAATTACAGTTGACAAGTACTTCAAATAATCTTAATAGGTAAGAAAAGCAAATGCTAGAACCTTCATAGAAGGAAAGAAAGATATTTGCTTTTTTTATGTTTTTTCCTTTAATTATCATAAAATTTATTTCCAAAATATTTTTATAAAAATTGCAAATTTTATTGACTTCATTGAAAAAAACATATATAATATTAAAATGCGATTTGTTGCTTTTTAGAGGCTTTATGGCCCCTAAAATCATAGATTTTAAGAAAATTTTCATCGCTTTATGCGATTTATATACATTTTTCGTGGGGATCACAAAGAAGGTTTAAGAGACTGCCGGATTGCGTTATACGAAAGTCTCAACATTTTAGAAAGGGAAAGATTTATGAATTACAAAAATGTAAACTATGGTAAAAAATCTGTAAGACGTAATTATTCAAAGATTCGTACAGAAGTAGAATTACCAGACCTAATTGAGATTCAAACAAAATCCTTTGACTGGTTTGTGAATGCAGGTTTAGAAGAACTATTTAGAGATATTTCTCCTATCACTTCATTCAATGGTGACCTAAAACTATCTTTTGGGGAACATCATTTCGAAAATCCTAAGTTTTCTATTGTTGATTGTAAGCTTAGAGATGTGAATTTTGCTCGTCCTCTTAAGGTAAATGTTCGTTTGGAAAATGCCCAAACTGGTGAGGTGTTAGAACAGGAATTATTTATGGGAGATATTCCATATATGACACCTGTTGGAACATTCATCATTAATGGTGCTGAACGTGTTATCATTTCTCAGATTGTTCGTTCTTCTGGTGTTTACTACGCAAAAGAAATTGACAAGAAGACTGGAGACACAAAGTACACTGGTACTGTTATCCCAACACGTGGTGCTTGGATTGAGTATGAAATGGGATCAAAGAATGTTTGGTATGGTAAGCTAGACCGTTCTAAAAAGATTCCGTTAACTACTGTACTTCGTTCTTATGGTTTATCTACGAACCAGCAAATTATTGATTTGTTTGGCGATAGCGAGAATATGCAAGCAACCTTTGAAAGAGATGCTACTACAAACTCTGAAGAGGCTGCAATTGAGGTTTATTCTAAACTACGTCAAGGTGAAAAGGTTCCAGTAGAAGGAGCACGCGCTTTAATCGTTCAACGTTTATTTGATGATCGTCGCTATGACTTACAAAAGGTTGGTCGTTTCAAATACAACATTAAGCTAGATGTATTACAACGTGCTAAGGGATTAGAACTTGCTCAGGATGTTATTGCAAAAGAAGACATCTTAGACGAAGAAGGTAATGTTTTATTCAAAGCTGGAACAAAAATTGCTAGCTATGGTGATGTTGTTCAAGGTGATGTATTAGAGCATTTAAAGCTTGCTAGAGCTGCATTCCGTGAAAAGATTGATTTAGGTAATACTCTTTGTGATGATCCATATAATGAAGTTTTAAGGGTTACTGTTGTTCGTCATGATGAATCTCATGAAGTAAAGATTATTGGTAATGATCAAAGAGAAACTTCATTACATATTACAATGTCTGATATTATTGCAACTGCAAGCTACTATTTGAATTTATATCAAAATGTAGGCACTCTTGATGATATTGATCATTTAGGTAATCGTCGTTTAAGATTAATTGGTGAGTTATTAAAGAATCAATTTAGAATTGGTTTTGCAAAACTAGAAAAGAATATTTTAGACCGTATGTCAACAGTTGAGGTCCATGAGGCTACTCCTCAAAACCTAATCAACATTAAACCTTTAACATCTTCTCTAAAGGAATTCTTTGGATCTAGCCAGTTATCTCAGTTCATGGATCAAATCAACCCACTTGCTGAAATTACACAAAAGCGTCGTATTTCTGCATTAGGTACGGGTGGTATTGCCCGTGACCGTGCTGGTGTAGAGGTTCGTGACGTTCATAATTCTCACTATGGTCGTATGTGCCCTATTGAGACACCAGAAGGTCCATCTATTGGTTTGATTACATCTTTAGCTACATATGCAAAGGTAAATGAATATGGATTTATTGAAACTCCTTATTTTGTCGTAAAACATGATAAGGCTGGAAGAAAGTATGTGTCTGATGAAAAGGTATATCTTTCTGCAGACGAAGAGGAAGGTTTAGTTATTGCATCTGCATCTACCAAGCTTGATGCTGAAGGTCATATTATTGAAGAAAAGGTTATTGGTCGTCGTAATGGAGAAACAGAAATGGTTGATCCTGAAGAGGTTGACTATATGGATGTATCTCCTAAGCAGATTGTTTCTGTTGCTGCTGCGTGTGTTCCGTTCCTTGAACACGACGATGCTACTCGTGCCCTAATGGGTGCAAACATGCAACGTCAGGCTGTTCCTATCATTAATCCTGAAAGCCCTATCGTTGGTACTGGTATGGAGTATAAGGCTGCAAAGGATTCAGGCTCAGCATTAATTGCTACTATGCCTGGTGTTGTTCAATATGTTGATGCTAAAAAGATTATTGTAAAAGAAGATAGTGGTGAACTACATCGCTATGATTTATATCAATTCTTACGTTCAAACTCTGCTACTGCAATTATGCAACGTCCAATTGTTTCTGTAGGAGAAAGAATTGACCGTGGTGATATTATTGCAGATGGTCAGTCTATGAAGAATGGAGAATTAGCTTTAGGACGTAATGTAAGAATTGCCTTCATGACATGGGAAGGATATAACTTTGAGGATGCCGTTATCATGAGCGAAAAGATGGTTTATGATGATGTGTATACTTCAATTCATATTGATGAATTCTCTGTTGAATGTCGTGATACAAAGTTAGGTAAAGAAGAGTTTACTTATGAAATTCCTAATGTTAAGGAAGAAACAAAGAAGAATCTTGATGAGCGTGGTATCGTAATTCCTGGTACTGAGGTTAAGGAAGGCGATATCTTAGTTGGTAAGATTACACCTAAGGGAGTAACTGATCCAACTCCAGAAGAAAGATTATTACTTGCTATTTTTGGTGAGAAGAGTAGAGATGTACGTGATACATCCTTACGTGTTCCTCATGGCGGTGGTGGTGTAGTTCAATCTATTCAACACTTCTCTAAGGCAAAGGGTGATGATTTAGCTCCTGGTGTAAATGAGGTCGTTCGTATTTATATCGTTCAAAAGCGTAAGATTCAGGTTGGAGATAAGATGGCTGGTCGTCATGGTAACAAGGGTGTTATTTCTAACATTTTACCTTTAGAGGATATGCCATTTACTGCTGATGGCAATCCAATTGACATTATGCTTAACCCACAGGGTGTACCTTCTCGTATGAACATTGGACAGGTACTTGAATTACATTTAGGTATTGCGGCTAAGAAGCTTGGTATCAAGGTTGCAACACCAGTATTTGATGGTGCTACTATTGAGGATATTGAAGCTATTATGGCTGAGGCTGGAATGAATAAGGATGGCAAAGAGGTTTTATATGATGGTAGAACTGGAGAAGCCTTTGAAAATAAGATTACAGTAGGCATCATGTATTTCGTTAAATTAAGCCACATGGTTGATGACAAGCTACATGCTCGTAATGTTGGTCCATATACACTAGTTACACAACAGCCAATGGGTGGTAAGGCTCAAAATGGTGGTCAGCGTTTTGGTGAAATGGAGGTTTGGGCACTTGAAGCTTATGGTGCTGCAAATACATTACGTGAAATGTTAACTGTTAAGTCTGATGATTTAATAGGTAGAGACCGCGTATTTGATGCGATTGTTGATGGCAAACCAATTCCAGAATCTTCTATTCCAGAGTCATTCCGCGTATTAACTCGTGAATTACAAGCATTAGGTATTCATGTTGAATTAATGAATGATAAGGATGAAAACGAAGTAAATCGTTCTATTGTTGATATGAAAATAAGAGAGACAATTCGTTAATGGAGGGAAAGCAATGAGTACACAATACAAATATATTAAAATTGGTTTAGCCTCTCCAGAAGAAATTTTATCATGGTCACATGGTGAGGTTTTAAAGCACGAAACAATTAATTATCGTACCTTAAAGCCAGAACCAGATGGCTTATTCTGTGAGAAAATTTTTGGTCCTCAAAAGGATTATCAATGTGCTTGCGGTAAGTCTAAAAGAAATACTGATAAGGGTAAAATCTGCGAAAAATGTGGTGTAGAAATTACTGAAGCTAAGGTTCGTAGAGAAAGATTAGGTCACATTCAGCTTGCAAGCCCAGTAGTTCATACTTGGTTTTTAAGAAATAGTACCTCCCCTCTTGCAACATTATTAGATATTAAAACAAAGGATTTAGAGGAAATTGTTTATCTTGCTTCCTATATTGTTATTTCAGCTGATAAGGATACAGGATTAGTAAAGAAGCAAATTTTAACAGAAGCAGAATATTCTGTAAAAAGTGAACAATATCCATCAAAATTTAAAGCTTTAACAGGTGCTGAGGCAGTTAAGGTTTTATTAAAGGAAATTGATTTAGAAAAAGAAGAAAAGCTTTTAAGAAGAAAGCTAAAGTCTTCTTCAAAACAACGTCGTGATCGTGTAATCAAACGTCTAGAGGTTATTGAATCTTTCTTAAGATCCGATAATAAACCAGAATGGATGATTCTAGAGGTATTACCAGTAATACCACCTGATTTACGTCCAATGGTTCAATTAGAGGGTGGACGTTTTGCAACTACAGATTTAAATGATTTATATCGTCGTATATTAAATCGTAACAATCGTTTAAAGAAGCAGTTTGAACAACACGCGCCTCATCTAATTACAAAAAATGAAAAGCGTATGCTTCAAGAAGCAGTAGATGCTTTGATTGATAACTCTAAACGTGGCAAGAAGGCTGTTGTTGAAAAGAATCATCATTTAAAGAGCTTGTCTGATATGCTTCGTGGTAAGCAAGGACGTTTCCGTCAGAACCTACTTGGTAAGCGTGTGGATTATTCAGGACGTTCTGTTATCGTTGTTGGTCCATCTTTAAAGATGTATCAATGTGGTATTCCAAAGGAAATGGCTTTAACTCTATTTAAGCCATTCGTATTAAGAGAATTAATTAAGGCTGGAAATAGTATTGCAGTTGCATCTAAGGCTTGTGATAACCAGGATGATAGCGTATGGTCTATCCTTGAAGAGGTTATCCGTGAGCATCCAGTTCTATTAAACCGTGCACCTACACTTCACCGTTTAGGTATTCAAGCATTTGAACCGGTACTAATTGAAGGTAAGGCAATTCGTCTTCACCCACTTGTATGTACTCCATTTAATGCCGACTTTGATGGTGACCAGATGGCAGTCCATGTACCTCTTTCTTTAGAGGCTCAGGCAGAAGCACGTTTATTAATGCTTGCATCAAATAACATTCTAAACCCTAAGGATGGTAAGCCAGTAGTTACACCTTCTCAGGATATGATTCTAGGTAACTATTATCTTACTCTTGAAAGGGCTGGTAGACCAAACGAAGGACATTTCTATAAAGACTTTAATGAAGCATATATGGCTTATAAGAATGGTAATATTACATTACATACTCGTATTTTTGTGGATCCTTCTTATTTGCCAGAAGAGAAGTTTGCAAAGAATGTTGGTCATGGAAAATACTTATTTACAACATTAGGTAAGATGATTTTCAACAGCATTCTTCCTGATGAATTCCCTTATTTGAATGAGCCTACAGAAGATAACCTTTGTATTGCTACACCTAACAAGTATTTCTTAGACCCTAAAAAGCCTGAAAATACTTATGAAGCATTACTTGCTCATGATGAGGTTCAACCATTTAAGAAGAAGAATATTGCCAGAATCATTGCAGAAGTATTCAAGAGATTCCAAATTACAGAAACCTCAAGAATGCTTGACCGTATCAAGGATTTAGGATTTAAATATTCTACAATTGCAGGTTTAACTATTTCTGCTGCTGATGTTTTGGATTATCAAGGTAAGCAAACACGTATTGCAGCTGCAGATAAAAAGATTGATGAAATCACATTAATGTATGACTTAGGTCAGTTAACAAATAAAGAACGTAAAAAGCTAGTTGAAAAGGAATGGGGCGATGCTCGTAATGAAATCCAAGAGGGTCTATGGGCTGAGCTATCTAAACAAAAGGATAACCATATCTTTATGATGGCTGATTCAGGTTCCCGTGGTAACGCATCTAACTTTGCTCAGCTTGCAGGTATGCGTGGTCTAATGGCTAACACTGCAGGTGAAACTATCGAAGTTCCTGTTAAAGCCAACTTCCGTGAAGGTTTGACCGTATCCGAATTCTTTATTTCTACTCATGGTTCAAGAAAAGGTTCTACCGACACAGCGTTAAAGACTGCTGAATCCGGTTACTTAACTCGTCGTTTAGTCGATGTATCTCAAGATGTTATTATTTCTACTGTAGATTGTGGAACTGAAAAGGGCGTATATGTTGAAGATATCATTGATGATGGTGGCAAGATTGTTGTTACTGTTGCTGACCGTGTCATTGGTCGTTTTGCTGCTAAGGATTTAATTCATCCAGAAACTGGCGAATTGATTTGTAGAAGAAATGAATTATTTACTGAAGAAATGGCAGCTTTAATTGCACATGCTGGTATCAAGAAGGTAGCAATTCGTACAAATATTACTTGTGATGCTAAATCTGGTGTATGTATGCTTTGTTATGGACGTAACCTTGCAACAAATAAGGTTGTTGAGGTTGGTGAGGCTGTTGGTACAGTTGCTGCCCAATCCATTGGTGAGCCAGGTACACAGTTAACCATGCGTACATTCCATACAGGTGGTGTTGCATCAGCTGAAGATATTACACAAGGTCTTCCACGTGTTCAGGAGTTATTTGAAGCACGTAAGCCAAAAGGTAAAGCTACTATCTCTGAAATTGATGGTACTGTTGATGCTATTGAAAAAACAAAGAATGGTTTAGCTATTACTATTAAAAACGACAAAGAAGAAAAGAATTATAATGTTGATGCTACATCAGAATTATTAGTTTCTGTTGGAAGCGAAATTAAACGTGGTGAGAAGCTAATGAAGGGTTCTATCCATCCAAAAGAGTTATTACGTATTAAGGATGCAGAAGCTGTTCAAAAATATATCGTTGAAGAGGTTCAAAAGGTATATCGTTCTCAATCCGTTGAAATTTCTGATAAGCATATTGAAATTATCGTACGTCAAATGATGCGTAAGCTAATTGTTGTTCAAGAAGGAGACACAGATCTACTTCCAGGTAGAGATATTTCTATCAATGAATATAGAGAAGCTTGTGCCGAAGTGATTGCTAAGGGTGGAGTTCTTCCAACGGCTAAGCCTTTATTGTTAGGTATTACTAAGGCAGCTCTTGCTTGTCAATCCTTCTTATCAGCATGTTCATTCCAAGAAACAACAAGAATATTAACACATGCTGCAATCCAATCTAAAGTGGATCATCTTGTTGGCTTAAAAGAAAATGTTATCATTGGTGGATTAATTCCAGCAGGTACTGGTGTTTTAGTTGAAGACGACTTTGAATGTGAACATCGTCCTGAAGAGGAAAATATTTATCAAGAAATTAATGATGCAATTTCTCAAACTAAAGAAGAAGATTCTTTTGAGAATGAGCAATTAGAAGATGAGGATGAAATTTTAGATGATGAAGCTGAATTAGATTCTGATTATTTAGATGAATTAGATGCATCCTTAGATAGTGAAGAAGTAGATGATTAATTTATACGAGGAAGGAGAAATCCTTCCTTTTCTATTTCCTTTTCATTAGAAATTTGATATACTACTTTATGGAGGGTTGATTTATGGCTAAAGACACAAATTTAGATTTAAGAAACCAAGTAATTTATCAGGTGTTTCCAAGACAGCATAGTGCTACAGGAGATTTCAAAGGCCTTATTGCTGATTTGGATAGAATCAAGGCTTTAGGAGTAGATATATTATATTTATTACCTATACACCCAATTGGAGAGAAAAACAAAAAAGGTACAATAGGATGTCCGTATTCTATTCAGGATTATAGAAAAATTCACCCAAGCTTAGGAACTTTACAGGATTTTAAGAAGCTTATAGAAGAAACCCATATACGTCAGATGAAGCTTATGATTGATATTGTCTTTAATCATACTTCTAGAGATTCCGTTATTTTAAATACTCACCCAGAATGGATGTATCAAAAAGACGGAAAGTTTAGTGGTAAGGTTGGTGATTGGTGGGATGTCACAGATTTAGATTATTCTAATAAAGCTTTATGGAAGGAATTGATTAGTGTTTTATGCTATTGGGCAAAGCTAGGTGTAGATGGATATCGCTGTGATGTTGCCTCTATGGTACCATTAGAGTTTTGGATAGAAGCAAGAAAAGAGCTTAAGAAAATTAATCCGGATTTTGTAATGCTTGCAGAATCTATTGATTTGGGCTTCGTTAAGCATATTAGAGATTCTGGATTTGAAGCTACATCTGATTGTGAATTATATGAAGCATTCGATATGGAGTATGATTATGACCTTTGGAGAAAATACGAGCATTATTTAGAAACAAAGGAAAATTTAGAGGATTGGTTGGATGCATTAAGAATGCAAGAATGTATCTATCCTAAAAACTATATCAAAGCTCATGCTTTGGAAAATCATGACCGTAAACGTGCTGCAATATTTGTTAAGGATGGAGTGCGGTTGAGAAATTTGAATGCATTGATTTATTTTCTCAAAGGGACAACCTTTATTTATGCAGGACAAGAAGCTTGTGAAGAAAAATTGGAAAGCTTATTTGAGATAGATCCTATAGATTGGTCTGGTTTGGGCAAATATAATATGCCTAACTTAATGAAACGCTGTTATGAGATAAAAAAGGATCCTATTTTTAGAGATGGAGTATATACAATTCATAATACGGATTTAGAAGTAGTTCAAATTAGTTATGAAACAGAAAAAGAAATTATAGAATGTATTTTAAATGTTGGAAATGTAAATGGCGGAATAAAGTCCTTACTAATGGATGGAGAATATAAAAATCTATTTAATGGAGAATCTATTTCTATTCAAAATAAAAGATTACAGGTTGGTGCAGATCCTATAATCATTAAAGCAAAGAAGTAAAAAAGAACTATAGATAAGTATAAAGTAAATACCATAAAAAAGTGTAGATTCTATTGTATGTTACCTATTTATTTGTAAGTTTATAAAACCAATTCTTTTGACCCCTATGTAAATGTTATAAAGCCTTCTATTTTCCTACTCACCACTTTCTTTGTGAACAAAGAAAGGTCTAGTTCTTATGTAGGGGCTAATATGACTACAAAAATATTTTCTATTATAAAGACAGCCAAATTAAATAATATCAATGTTTGAAAAATATTTAAATTATGTTTTTACCATACTTTAAAGAACTAGCTAAAAAAGTTAGTGTGAGTTCATTTCCCTTAAGGCTAATAGGTGGCTAATAAAAAAGGATAATTAGGTGTTTAAATCCCTAGTTATCCTTATCTCTTTTTATGGGTGTTATTTTTGGGCGTATACGAAGCTTAAGTGGCACCCGGTACGAGACTCGAACTCATAATTTAATCTTAGGAGGATTACGTTATATCCATTTAACTAACCAGGCTTACATTCCTTATTATACCAAAATATAGTTGATTTGGCTATATTGGAATTGAAAAAATGTATTTTCATATCACACAAAGTCGTGTGTTTTATATCACTTTTGCATAGTTTTAAAAAAAGATAAATAAAAATAAAAATGTTGAAATATCAATATATTTTAATCACACAAAGTCGTGTGTTTCTTTTTGAAAACAAAAAAGTTAAAAAACTTGCAATTTTTCATTGACTTATCTTTATTTTTTGATATAATGAAAGAGCTGTGTCAAATTTATCTTAAAAAAGATATAGATTCGGTATAAAAAGATATATCCTTGTAAAGGATAGAAAGGAGCTTTCAATATGCCAACTATTGAACAATTAGTACGTAACGGAAGAACAGATAAGGTTTCTAAGTCTAAATCTCCAAGCTTAGGTATTGGATTTAATAGCTTAGAGAAGAAATATACAAAGCTTCCATCACCTCAAAAGCGTGGTGTTTGTACTCGTGTTACTACTATGACACCTAAGAAGCCAAACTCAGCTTTACGTAAGTATGCCAGAGTTCGTTTAACTAACGGAATTGAAGTTACAGCTTATATTCCTGGTATTGGTCATAGCTTACAGGAGCATAGTACAGTATTAATCCGTGGTGGACGTGTTAAGGATTTACCAGGTGTACGTTATCATATCATTCGTGGTGCATTAGATACTACTGGTGTTGCAAATAGAATGCAAGGCCGTTCTAAATATGGTGCAAAGCGCCCAAAACAAAAATAATAAAATAAAATTTAAAGGAGGAATCGCTCATGCCTCGTAAGGGACATATTGCAAAAAGAGATGTGCTTCCAGATCCTATATATAATTCTAAAATAGTTACAAGAACTATTAATACAATTATGTTAGATGGTAAAAAAGGAACAGCACAAACAATTTTATATGGTGCTTTAGACCGTGTTAAAGAAACTACAGGACAAGATCCACTAGAAGTATTTACTAAAGCATTAGAAAACATTATGCCAGTTTTAGAAGTTAAGAGTCGTCGTATTGGTGGACAAAATTATCAAGTACCAGTAGAAGTTAGACCTGAAAGAAAACAAACTTTAGGTTTAAGATGGTTGGTAAAATATGCTCGTCTTCGTAACGATAAAACTATGGAAGAAAAATTAGCAAAGGAAATTATGGATGCCGCTAATGGTGTAGGTGGCGCTTGTAAGAAGCGTGAAGATACACATAAGATGGCTGAAGCAAACAGAGCCTTTGCACATTATCGTTGGTAATTTAGTATAGGAGAGATTTGATTTATGCCTAGAGAATTTTCATTAGAAAAAACTCGTAATATCGGTATCATGGCTCACATTGATGCTGGTAAGACGACTACTACGGAACGTATTTTGTTCCATACAAAGAAAATCCATAAGATTGGTGAAACTCATGATGGCGCATCAACAATGGACTGGATGGCTCAAGAACAAGAGCGTGGTATCACAATCACTTCAGCTGCAACTACGGCTATTTGGAAAAATTATAGAGTAAACATTATTGATACTCCAGGACACGTAGATTTTACTGTTGAGGTATCTCGTTCTCTTCGTGTTCTTGATGGTGCCGTTACAGTACTTGATGGTCAAGCTGGTGTAGAACCACAGACTGAAACTGTATGGCGTCAGGCTACAGATTACAATGTTCCACGTATCGTATTCGTTAATAAGATGGATAAGATTGGTGCTGACTTTGAATATTCTGTAAATACAATTCATGATCGTTTGGGCGCTGTTGCTGCTGCAGTACAGTGGCCAATCGGTGCTGAAGATCAATTTAAAGGTCAAATTGACTTAGTTGAAATGAAGGCTTATCTATATGATGGAGCTCAAGAAGAAAACTATAAAGAAGCTGAAATTCCAGCTGATATGCTTGATTTAGCAAACGAGAAGAGAGAGTTATTAATTGATACTTTATCTCAATTTGATGATGACTTAGCTATGCTTTATCTTGAAGGAGAAGAAATCCCTACAGATTTATTAAAGTCTGTAATTCGTAAGTCTACTCTAGCTGTACAATTCTTCCCAGTGTTCTGTGGATCTGCATTCAAGAATATGGGTGTTAAGAAAATGCTAGATGGTGTTATTGATTATTTACCTGCTCCAACAGATATTGCTGCAACTAAGGGTATTGATCATACAGGTGCAGAAGTAGATATTCATCCAACTGATGATGCTCCATTTGCTGCATTGGCATTTAAGGTTGTTGCTGACCCATTTGTTGGTAGACTAACTTACTTCCGTGTGTACCAAGGTCATATTTCTTCTGGTTCATACATTAGAAATACAACTAAGGATACTAAGGAACGTTTAGGTCGTATCGTTCAAATGCATGCTAACCATCGTGAGGAAATCAAAGAAGTTTATTCAGGAGATATTGCTGCTGCAGTAGGTTTCAAGAATACTACTACCGGTGATACTTTGACAGATGAAAAATATGAAGTTATTCTAGAGAAGATGGTATTCCCTGAACCAGTTATTAACGTAGCTGTTGAGCCTAAAACTAAAGCTGACCAAGAAAAAATGTCAAATGCTTTAGCTAAACTTGCAGAAGAAGATCCAACCTTCAGAACTTATACAGATTCTGAAACAGGACAAACTATCATTGCAGGTATGGGCGAGCTTCACCTAGATATTATCGTTGACCGTATGAAAAGAGAATTTAACGTTGTTGCAAACGTTGGTGCTCCACAGGTTTCTTATCGTGAAACTATCACTTTAGCAGCTGATTGTGAAGGTAAATTTATTCGTCAGTCTGGTGGACGTGGACAATATGGTCATGTTTGGATTAAATTTGAACCAAATCCTGATAAGGGATATGAATTTGTTGATAAGGTTGTCGGCGGTACTGTTCCAAGAGAATATATCCCTGTTGTTGATAAAGGATTACAGGAAGCACTTCCAAATGGTGTTTTAGCTGGATATCCTATGATTGATGTTAAAGCAACTCTATTTGATGGATCATACCATGAAGTAGACTCATCAGAAATGGCATTTAAGATTGCTGCATCAATGGCATTAAAGGTTACAAAAGATAAATGTAAACCTGTATTACTTGAACCAATCATGGAAGTAGATGTTACTGTTCCAGAAGAATATGTAGGAAACGTAATTGGAGATTTAACAAGCCGTCGTGGACGCTTAGATTCTCAAGAAAAACGTGGAAATGGTATGAAGATTCGTGCTTACGTTCCACTTGCTGAAATGTTTGGTTATGCAACAGCTCTTCGTTCTAACTCTCAAGGACGTGGTAACTTCATTATGCAAACACATCATTATGAAGCTGTTCCAAGAAGTATTCAAGAAGAGATTATTAAAAGTAGAGCGTAATTTTTAACATTCTACTTGCAAACCCTTGCCAATTAGGGTAAAATATATATTGGTAAAATAAGAAAAATTTAAAAAATAAAAATTAGGAGGACCATTTAAAATGGCAAAGGAAAAATTTGTACGTACCAAACCACATGTTAATATTGGTACAATTGGACACGTAGATCATGGTAAAACTACTTTAACTGCTGCTATTACTACTATTCTTGCAAAGAAGGGTTTAGCAAAGGCACAAGCATATGACCAAATCGATGCTGCTCCAGAAGAGAAAGAGCGTGGTATTACAATTAATACTGCACACGTAGAATATGAAACTGCTAATCGTCACTATGCACACGTTGACTGTCCAGGACATGCCGACTATGTAAAGAACATGATTACTGGTGCTGCTCAGATGGATGGTGGTATCTTAGTTATCGCTGCAACTGACGGACCTATGGCTCAAACTCGTGAGCACATCTTACTTGCTCGTCAGGTAGGTGTACCTAGATTGGTTGTATTCTTAAATAAGTGTGATATGGTTGATGATGAAGAATTAATCGACTTAGTTGAAATGGAAACACGTGAATTATTAAGTGAATATGATTTCCCAGGAGATGATATTCCTATTGTTCGTGGTTCTGCATTAAAGGCTTTAGAAGGTGATGCAAACTGGGTTGCTAAAGTAGAAGAATTAATGGATATTGTTGATGACTATATTCCAACTCCAGTTCGTGATACAGATAAGCCATTCTTAATGCCTATTGAGGATGTATTCACAATTACTGGTCGTGGTACAGTTGTTACTGGACGTGTTGAACGTGGACAAGTTAAAGTTGGTGATTCAGTAGAAATCATCGGTATTAAGGAAACTCAAACTTCAGTTGTTACTGGTGTTGAAATGTTCCGTAAGTTATTAGACTATGCTGAGGCTGGAGATAACATTGGTGTATTACTTCGTGGTATTAACCGTGATCAGGTTCAACGTGGTCAAGTATTAGCTAAACCAAAGTCAGTTACTCCTCATAAGAAGTTTACTGCTCAAGTTTACGTATTATCAAAGGACGAGGGTGGTCGTCATACACCATTCTTCTCTAACTATCGTCCTCAATTCTATTTCCGTACTACAGACGTTACTGGTATCATTACTTTAGCTGCTGGTACTGAAATGGTTATGCCTGGCGATAACACAACTATGACTGTTGAATTAATTCATCCAATTGCTATGGAACAAGGTACTAAGTTCTCTATCCGTGAAGGTGGACATACTGTTGGTGCTGGTTCAGTAGTTGAAATTATTGAATAGTCAATAAACACAAATTTAAAGTAGGGGTAATGTAAAAAGGGTTCATACTCATAAATGGGTAAAACCTAAAAAGCATTGCCCTTTTTATTTCTTTGGAGTATAATTAGATTACAAAAATAGTGGAGGTATTCTATGAGAAAATGGTTTGTTTTTGTGTCATTATGCTTGATAGTATTAGGTTTGTGCTCTTGTGTGGAGGATCCAAATAAAGATTTAAAGGAAAACCAATTTCAATTCACAGAAGAGGAACAAAAAGAGAATAGAAAGCTTTTTACAAAGTTTGAAAATGAGATGAATCAACTTGAAAATCAATTAGAGGGTTCAAATTCTTTTCTAATAGATTTAAATATTTCTATTTTAGGTAAAGATTCATCTATATCTTCCAATTCAAAAATAACTTCTTGCAAAAAACCACTATACATTTCTTTAGAGGCAAATCATCAGCCTGTATTAATGTTTGAAGAAATCGATTCTTCTATACAAGGATATGTTTTTGATAATAATCAAAATGGATATATAAAAAATGTAGTAGATAAAGACGATATTGAAGATCTTTTAGAAGATAATGGCTTTGAGGAAGATGACATTTTTGATTTATATCCAGATTCTAAGTGCTCTAAAATATCTTTAGATACAAGCTATAAAATAGAAGTTTATACAAAAGACATTCTCCGTGATGAAATTATGGATCTTATTGATTTTAAAACATTCGGACTTTCATTCAATGATTTGGATTTAAATGCTAAAACAAAATATAGTTTTTCTATTTCTTCTAATCAGCTAGAAGCAATGATAGAAATTCCATTTTGTCAACAAGAAAATCAAAAAGAGAAAAAATATACGATATTATTAGAATATTCAGTAAAGCTTGATATCCAATTTGATAAGCTTGATTTGAGTTTATATCATAATCTTTCTTTTCCTTTAGGGGAACAAATCCAATTTACCTCTATTGAAAATCCTATTGTAAGTCATACTATGGCACAGAATGATGTTTATAAAATAAAGCTTACGAGAGGGGTTTATGTAGTAGATAATCCTAAAATGGCAAATTTATGGTTTTATGAAGAGGATGGAGAAACTCTTCATACGAATTCAATCAACTATGGTCAAACAGAGTTTTTACTAATTGAAGAAGCTTGTATTTTGTTTATGGAGGTTAGGAATTCCTTAAATGAAGGATATAGTTTAACGTTTCATAAGCAAAGTAACATAGTTAAGAATGATATAGACTTGCCAAATAAAGTAAACTACGAATTTAAAGGGAAGTATGACTACATAATTTATGAATTACCAGATGGCTTTGAAGAATTTATAACAATGAGAAACAATACTTCACGCGACATTTGGTTTGGTGGGGCAAGTATTAGTAGTGTGCTTCCTGCCAATAAGGCAATATCTAGCTTTATTGGTAAAGATAAACTTATTTTTATTAATGTTGAAGATAACGCTATGGTGCTTGATATAGATGTTTTCGTACCAATAGATTATGGTAAAATTGACATAAGTGCTAAGACCTCTCAATATTATGTAATAGGAGGACAGGGCTTTACGGGTACCTTCACCTACAAGCTTCCTAAAACAGGTTACTATCGATTTGAATTTACAGATGAAAATGGTGATGTGTTCTATCCTAAAAGCAATTTATATGGCACAGATATTAATACTAGCTATCATGGTTTTGAAGAATCTACTTATTCAATAGAAATTTATCAATTTATTCTTGAAGAGCCTGGACTTTATCAACTTTCTATTCAAATGATTGAATAACACCTTGAAAATAGAAAATAATATAATATGATAGATTCATTTTGTGGTATAATAGAAAAGAGGCTTATGATGAAAAAAAACGGTAAAAGATTTATTTATATTCTCGTTGCTTTAGCGTGGATGGGGGTTATCTTTTATTTTTCCCATCAAAATGGTGTGGCCTCATCAAAAACGAGTAATACTATCACAAAGTGGGTTGTAAGTTTGTTTGTACCGAATTATTCAAGTATGACAGAAGTAAAACAAGCAACTATATTAAAAGATACGAGTTATGTTATTCGGAAAATAGGTCATTATTCTGAGTATGCGATTTTGGGATTGTTTTTGTTTTTAGCTGTGTATGTATTCACAGACAATGAAAAAATTATTTTATCTGTGGTGAGTATACTGGGTATTTTATATGCTATAAGTGATGAATTTCATCAATCTTTTATAGGTGGTCGAGCGCCAACTATAAAAGATGTGTTGATAGATTCTATTGGATTATTGACAGCATTATTTTTAATATGCATCTTTTTAAATATAAAAAAAATTAGAAAGAAAAAGGTAGAAGTATGATAGATACACATTCTCATTTATTTGATGATAGTTTTAAAGAAGATATAGAGGAATGTATTCAAAGATGTATACTTGCAAATGTGAATAAAATCATACTTGTAGGATTTTCTCATCAAACAAATGAATTAGTTCAAGAATATGCTAAGAAATATAAATTGTTTTATCCGACTGCTGGTTTACACCCAAGTGAGGCAAACCCAAATTATAAAAAAGATTTAGACAAGCTGGAAGTTTTTTTAAAAGAGCATAAGGTTTATGCGATTGGAGAATGTGGATTAGATTATCATTATGGTAGGGAGAATATAGAAGAACAGAAGCAGCTATTTCGTGGTCAAATTGAATTATCTATAAAAAAACATTTACCATTAATCATACATATGCGAGATGCAACTCAGGATACCTTTGATATTTTAAAGGAATATACTGGTAAAGTTTTTGGCGTTATGCATTGTTATAGTGGATCTTTAGAAATGGCTAAGGAATTTATTAAATTAGGCTTTTATATTTCTTTAGGAGGGCCTGTAACATTTAAAAATGCTAAGGAAAGCAAAAAAATTGCAGAAGGAATAGATTTGAATTGGCTGCTGGTTGAAACAGATTGTCCTTATTTGGCACCTACACCCTATCGTGGGCAAAGGAATGAATCTAGTTATGTTAAAAATGTTGTATCAGAGATTGCCTTTCTTCGAGACATGACGTTTGATCAAGTAGAGAAAATAACAGAAAAAAATGCGATAGAACTTTTTGGTTTGGAGGATTAGTATGAAGAAATTAAGAAATTGGATAGGCTTGAGTTTATGTATCTTTTGTTTATGTTTAGTGGCAAGTTGTAGTTTTGGCGAAAATCAAAAAACTCCTACTAAAATAGAACAAGAAATAGTTGAAATTCAAAATGATATTTCGGAAATATACAAAACAATATCACCAGGATGTGTTGGAGTCTATGCCACATCCGGAAATAAGGGTTCTGTTGGGTCTGGAGTAGTTTATAAGAAAGTAAATGGTCTATATTATGTAGTTACAAATCATCATGTTATAGAAGATATGACTACGATTAGAATATATCGTGGAGGATCGCGATATATTAAAGCTCAGGTAGTAGGAAGCGATGCAAAAAATGATATTGCAGTATTAACTTTTTCACTTGATTTATTTGGTGGAAGTGAAGTATATATACATGACATATTCAATTATGATGAGGAAATTGTTTCTATAGGACAAACTGTATTGGCTATTGGATGTCCATTAGGATTAGAAAATTTTAACACCTTAACAACAGGTGTAGTTTCTAGAGTAACTAAGACACAAATTCAAACAAATGCAGAAATTAACCCAGGAAACTCAGGTGGTGGGTTATTCAATGTTTCTGGAAGATTGATTGGAATAAATACTCAAAAGGAAGTTTATACAACTAGCGAGGAAAATGGAATGACAGTAGATATTCCTGTTGAGGGGTTAGGCTATGCTATAAGCTTAGATGTGGTAAAAAAATGTATTTTAGATATAGAAGATAAAAAGGGCGAAATTAGTCGTCCTCTTCTAGGACTAACTGTACTTGCAGTTAATCGCTACATATCACCAACAGATGTAGAAAAATATTTAAAACTATTGCCAAATACTTTAGATGAGGCTTTAATTGTTACAGAAGTCAACGAAGGCGTTGCTAAAAAAGCTGGTATTTTGGCAGATGATATTATTTTCAAAGCAAATGATGTTGAGATTTGTAATACTAGCGATTTGTCAGCTATTTTAAACCTTTTATTAACAGGAGATATTTTGAAATTAGAAATTTATCGTCCATCAGTTAATCAAACGATGATATTTAATATCACATTGTAATAAATTGGAAAAAGCCTTTAAAAATGGCTTTTTTCTTTCGCTGTCTAAGCAACCTCACATAGATTTTTCATATATTATATTAGGGGTGATATCATGGCAAACACTTGTTGTAATAATACAAATACGACATCAACAAATAATTGTAATACACCTTGTGGTGGCGGATTTGCATTTATTTTAGTACTATTTATTTTAGTTATTCTTGTAGGAAGAACCTAGAAAACCAAATTAAAAATAATGTTTTACATTGTCGATTTTTGGTGCTAATATATAAATGCAGGCCAAAATAAGCCTGCAGAAGGATTAGTCAAATATAAGGTGGTTGCCCTCAAATCTTAAGGAGGAATGATACATGATATTGTTGAATCTTAAGAAAGGGAAAGACTTTGGTGTTAGTTATAATATCTCTAGTCGCTGCTATAATAGGCCTCGTGGCCTCTGTGGTTCGATTAGTAGTAGTTTTGCTACAAAGAAAAAACAACCACTTCTAGTTTTGGCAGACTTAGTGGTTGTTTAAACAACTATTCAAGGGTAGCCATCTGGCTAGTCCTTTTTTATTTTGTTTCTTACGCCTATATTATATGCGATTTTTGCTCAAATGTAAATAGGTAAAGTTAGATGAATTCTATTTTGGTGATTCCAGATCTATTTACATAAATCCTTTTGATGCACTTATGTAATATTAATTTCTTTTCCTCATTAGGAATTATGTCCCATGTCTTGATTAAAGAGGTAAGAGTATTAATATGGTCTAAAATAGCATTCTCATATTCAATCTTATCTGATATTGTAGAAATGCTCTTCTCGATTGTTTCTAATTCTTTAGCAAGCATTTGTATATCCATTACTAGTTTATTAGACATTAATTTGAAATCATCATCTGTGATAGTTTGACATGAGAGTTTCTCTAATAGTATTTCTCGTTGTCGGTTCTTGGTAGTGATTTGATAGTTGATACTGTCCCTTTTCTTAACTAGTTCAGTTGCCTCATCCGAACTATACTTTTTTGAAAACTTTTTATTAGAGGAAATTCCACTAATAAATTTTTTAAACATAGCTTCAAAAGAATCTTTATTAATATTGAATCCAGGGCATTTTTCCTCACTAGTATATATCTTAAATTTAGAATTGCATTCATAATAGAAGTAGCGAACTTTTCCATTTTTTGTAACTCGCTCTGTAGACTGATTGGTAGATAGACGATATCCACAACTGCTACAGTATAGTAATCCAGCAAAAATAAATACATCACTTGGGTACTTTCGGACAAAGTAAGTACTTTTAATATTAGCCCTACTGTTTACACGATCCCATAGTTCTTCAGATACAATTGGCTCCACGTTGGTAGCCTTGACGAGAATTGTATCATTTACATATTTGAGTGAGGTATGTACATGATTATAGTAGGAAATACCAGTCCATCCTTTATACGTTGGATTTTTTAAGACTCGTGGTATGTCTGAAGCGTGCCATCTATTTCTACTTCGACCAAAATTCAAATTGTTATTTACCATATATTGTGCTATCTCATTATAAGAAGATCCAGCATCATACATCTCATACATCCTAATTATATCCTGGCGATATCTTTCATCTACTATGTATTGCTTGTTGATGTCATCATAAATATACGCATAAGGAATTACCCCGTGTTTTGGCTTGATTCCTGTTGTTCTCATCTTTTGTCTTTTTCCGGACATTAGACGTTCGCTTATCTTTTTACGTTCTAGCTCTGCAAAGGCGCCCATAATAGAAAACATGGCCATTCCTGTATCATCAGAAGTGTCAACGGATTCATCAGACATTATCAACTCGATATCTGCAGCATCGAGTTCTTTTTTTATTGTCAGAAGGTCTAAAAGATTCCTGGATAAACGATCAGTCTTATATACGACTACACAATCAAACTTTTTTTCTCTTGCATCCTGCAACATTTCCTGGAGTGACTTTCTCTTTGAAATAGAATGACCAGATATTCCTTCATCTCTATAAAGCCTATAAATCTCATAGTTGTTCTTTATGCAATATTCCATCAAACGCCTTTTTTGAGCTTCTAAGGAGAAACCTTTTTCAACTTGTTCATCTGTAGAAACACGTGTATATAATGCAGCTTTCATTGATTAGATTCCTCCTTCCTTTTAAGTATATTATATTCAACAGCTATTCTTTCATTATTTTCGATTTCCTCTTTTGAGGAATTGTATTTGCTCAAGGTGCAGGTATGGTAATGTGCTAATTCATGGGCAAGTCTTATGGCCTTATTCTCCCTGTCTAGGGACCTTTCAATTAAGATGGTATATTCTCCCTGATAGAAGAGGATAAGAGCATCTGAAGGCATTTTAGACATATCTGCATAGAAGACTTTATGTTATGCTCTGTAGCCTCTTGTTCTAGTTTAGTGAGATTATCTAACTTCATATTTTATCTCTCATAGTTATTTTAATGTGTATAAATATAGGTATATGTGCATACGCTAGTAATGGCTTTGATTGAGTTGCAACTACTGATTTTTAGCCCCATGGCACAAAAAAGTTAACAAAAATGGTGCAATTGCACCGAAAAAGGTATTGACAAAAAATTTAACCATGGTAAAATATATGTATCCGGAAGAATAAAAGAAGAGCACTTGTTTAGTAGTTCGGAGAGCTATGTGAACTAGAAAACTATTCTTGTAGAGTAGAGTTTCAAAGTGCCCCTTTTTTTATTGTCCGTTTTCTAAAAAATCTATAGCCGCAATCAATTTTCGGTATTTTGTATCTACCTTTTCCTCACTGCTGAAAGGATTAGGATGAATATTTGTCAATGTGTCACGAAGAAATTTAGAGTCACACAATTCAATATTTTTCAATAATAGCTGGAGTACGTCATTTTCATTGTTGCATGAAGATTCAATCTTTTGTTTTAAATCTATAAAATTTTTGGCTATATACTTGTCGGGGCCTTTTTTTAAATCCAACACGTTTGTTATAAATGTTTTTGATAAATCAGATAAAGAATATTTTTTGCTAGAATTATTATAATATTTATAAAGAGGTGTAAATGCTTCTCTTGGAAATCTTAATGCCTCAGAATGGATTTTATCGATTATTACATCACTATTTGGCAGCCTTCCAGTGTTATAAAGTATGTCGTTTAACAAATCTCTAGAAGTGAAAAGAGAAGAATTGTCACTGACTGGTTTAGACCCTATATGAAATGCAGTGAGCCCTCTAGGATCTTTGATGTCGTTAATACCTGTTACTGGTAGTGCCTTAGGGTTATCCTGCTCATAAATAAAGTTTTTTACAGCTTCTTGGAACCTTTTAACTAAGTCTAGCGGGATTCCTTCTCTAACATTTTCAGACATTAATCTATAAATTGTTTTATAGTCGTTCGTTCTAATGCATGTCATTTGGAGTTTTTTAATTATTTTCTCACGTATGCTTGTCTGTGGAGTTTCTGTATACTCAACGAAGACAAGTCTTTTGCTTAAAACTTCAAGATCTTCATCGTCTAGCATTTTGGCCACATCCTCCAAAATCCCTTCTATATAGCCATCACTTAAGGAATACCCCAAAAAGATAATTGGTTGTTGAATAAACGAAAGAAGAAGCTTTGCATGGTAAAAAGACTTTTTCTCATTAAAGTTTTGATAATCTTCAGCAGTAAGTACCATAGAATTTGGATTACTGCAACAACCATGTATTTTGTATAACTCACCATACCCTATGCATTTTTCACTTATAAAGTCCTTGCTTCCTATAATGGTGTCCAGATTAGAAATGTTTTCTAAAAGGGTGTCATAGTTAGTAGTTATAATATTTGCACATTTACCTATAAAGGATATAAATTCATTTCTCTCATCGTTAAATATAGCGTTTAAAGAGGCTTGCTTAAAGACATTAGCTGTATATATTTTGTAAGGATGTATTTTGCCATTATCAATTGCATTCTTATTCTCTAAATACAGTTGATAATTTTTATGATTCGGATTTGTGCAGATATGATGAATGAAATAGCTATCATAGTCGTTTTCTATATTAGAGGCTACTTGATCTAAATGGGTATCGCCATATTTTCTGAGCATTTGACCAAATTCAGCAATATTGCTATTATATTCATTGAACGTCTTCTTGAGTAATCCTATCCAAGTAGGAGTATCAAGGTATCTTTTGCTAATGCCAGATCCTATAAAAGCTACAGGTCTTTTCGTAAAATTTGAAAAAATTTCTTTAAGTTGTTTTTCTACATATTCATCCATATTTCCTCTATCCTTTCCCTTACTCCCTTAATTGGGATTTTTTTTATTTGTTCTCCTTACTTTTCAAGAATTGAACATAACTAATAACTTGATCCATCTGTTCCTTGCTCAAGCCCTCCGTTTGATTATAAAGGGCTATAAGAGCCTCATCTTGAATAGGTGCTGCAGAAGGAGTGGCGATTGGCTCGGGCACTCTTTTGTCTGAGAGACCTAGAAGATAGTCAGATGACACATTGAAAAAATTTGTTAATATCATTATATCATTATCATTCAAATTGCGCCTTCCATTTTCTGCTCTAGATAGTGCAGAAAAATCTATATGGACCCTGTCTGCCAATTCCCTAAGGGTCATATGCAAATCCTGTCTTAAAAATCTTAAATTATTCAATTCCACCAGCTCCTTTTATTACAAATTATAATACAGTACCGAGAAAATGAGATTATTTATTCTCTTTGCTTTTTAAGAATTCTACATATTTTATGACATCAAGCATTTGTTCATCCGTAAGATTTTCGGTGTGATTATAAAAAGCAATTTGAGCATCTGATAATTGGTCTTTGATAGAAGAAGAAATTGTAGCATTTCTTTCATCAGTCAGCCCAAGTAAATAATCTGTAGATACACTAAAAAAACTTGAAAAAATTTTAGCTGTATCAGCAGTTAAATTTCTTTCGCCTCTTTCTATCATGGCAATATTTGAGTATGATATATTCAATTTTTCGCTTAGCTCTCTTAAAGTCATTCTCTTTTCTAATCTTAGTTCTCTTAGTCTTTTATTTGTCATATAATTGGCTCCTTTTTTAATAATATTGTACATTTTTTGCACTATAAACGCAATTATTTGCACAAAAAGCGAACAAAAGTGTTGACAAAGTGCACGTCCTGTGTTATAACGGATGTAGATAGCACAAATAGTGCACAAAATAGGAGGAATAGAGGTCGACTATTGTTGGCAGAAAAGGGGTATTTGGAAACGAATAGAACAAAAAAGGCAATGCGTGCATTCACATTACCTTCGATGCAATATTTGTTTAGTTTAAACTCCTGCAATAATACTAAAGGATTTTATAGGTGCTTTTTAGGTGTTTGCACCACCACCGGTGAGAAAGGTTAATATCCAAATTATGAAGATATCGGAAACCAATACCCCCAAAAAAGTTCAATTAACTTTTCTCTACAATTAGTATTATAAGAACAGAATGCACTGTTCTTTTCTGTGGAAGGACGCTCACTTTACCGGTTATTGTTCAGGTGGAAGAAATTTATGCCGTAAGCATTGCAATTACAAAACAACAGGGCATAGGCATTAAGGCTTTAAGAAGTTTCTTCAAGCCAAATACCCCCTTCCTGCCAACAATAGCTGACAAATCAATTATAGCACTAAAAACGTGCAAAAGAAAGGACAAGATATGACATTTGAAGAATTAGTTAAAAACAGAGGATTTACCCAGGAATCCTTAGGTAAAGTTATGAATAAAACTCATACAACAATTTATAGATGGTGTAGGGGTAAAAGTGAGCCAAGTTGTGCAAGCATAGCAAAATTGGCAGTTGTACTTAATTCATCTATTGAAGAATTGGTTATGATTTTTGCAAACAAAAATAAGGAGGAATAGTAAAGATGGCATTAGTTACAAAAACTATTTTAGCAGCAGTGTATGAACCAAAAAAGATGCACCTATACGATGTTAAAACTAAGGGGAAGCATCCTGTGCATTTAATCGAGGGCGGAGCTTATCTAACTGAGAGTGAAGCCGACTTCGGAGCAGGTGATATGGGATGGTTTTTTCTAAATCAAAAAGAATATGATTACTTTAAATCGAACTTAGGTACAATAACTATTCAAATTCGAGAAATATAAAGGAGGAAATATATGCCTGATAACAAAAAGACCCCCTCTACTATAGAGGAAGCAAGACAAGCGCTACAACTAGTGCAATTAGGAGATGAATTCTATATAGCTTGTAGAAATCCATTTGACCATCCTAAACTATATAGAATCATCTTTGATGAACATGCTACTTATCAGATGTTCGAGGCTTACCAAAAACAGATGAATGGTAGCAATTAAAAGCGTGGTCAAAGAATTCCATCACAATCTTATCAGCACGCTTATCCCATTTCAGATAGCAATGGTAGACATCATAGCTATCTGAATCAGGGAATGTAGAATCATGGCTAGCATCTTCCTGAATATCTAGTACCATGCTATCATTTCCTTGATAATTTAGTAACCATTCTTTAAAGGTCATAATGACACCTCCTTTAAATAATTATAACACGATGTGAACCAAGAGGAGAAGAAACATATGCCAATAGACTATTTAACCCAGGAAGAACAAAAGTCCTATGATACCCTAATAGGATTGATAAATAAGTATATCTATGGTGAACAATTTAAGAAAGAGGTTATATCAGAACTCGATAATCTGATAAGTATTCTAACAAATGCAGATTAAAATTAAATAAAGCCAACCGATGATGACTAGGTGGCTCTAGTCGAAATCAAGCGCCGAGCATTGCTCGTTAATAATACGTTCCAGATGCAATCATCAAACTATTACCTCCCAATTTACACATTAGTGAACGGGCGCTTGATCTTGGTAGCCAATAAAGGAGGGAATACCGCAATGATATATTGTTATGCCAGAGTTAGTACAGAAGACCAAAATCTAGATAGACAAATTGCAGAGTTTGAGAAGTACAGGCCCTATGTACTGTACCAGGATAAACAGAGTGGTAAAGATTTTGAAAGAAAGAATTATCAAAGGATGAGAAAAAAGCTAAAGGGGGGGGACACTCTCATCGTTCTGTCCCTTGACAGATTTGGTAGAAACTATGATCAGATAAAACAAGAATGGCAATACTTAAGTGCCAGAGGGATTAAAATTAAAATCTTAGATATGCCTATATTAGATACTTCCAAAGATGACTTAACCTCTAAACTTATTACAGATATAGTCTTAAATTTATTATCCTATGTGGCTCAAGTTGAACGTGAGAACATACTTAAAAGACAGGCTCAAGGAATTGCAGCTGCAAAAGCAAGAGGCATCAAGTTTGGAAGGCCTAAAGCGATTCTTCCCCCTAACATTGATGAAATAGGATTGATGTATAAAAATGGGCAACTGACATGTAATGAGGCTAGCGATAGACTAGGACTATCAAATGCCACTATGTTTAGATACTTTAACGAAAGAGGATATCTAAAAGGTGGTAAGCACGCAAACTAGAAAAAAAAAGGAGATTTAGAAAAATGTTAGCAATGAGAATAATATCAACAGTAATTCTTGGAATTATACTATTCTTTCTATCAATTGGCATTATAGTCAACGAGGACGAAGAACCAAGTGTATCAATCATTGTATCCATAGTACTATTAGCAATTATATTTGTCCTAGTAACAGTTTGGGTTGTATAGGAGATGAAAAAAATGAATGAGATGAAATATGACATTACAAGAAGAGTTACTATATTAGACCAAGGAAAGATAGGAATCCATAGATATGCGATTCTGAGTCTAGGAACGCACCCTGTGGCCTATGTGGAAATCCCAAGTAATTATCCTGTATTTAAAAAGCATTACTCAGATATAGAAATAGAGGTACATGGGGGACTAACTTATGGTGGGGATGCCTATTGGATAGAAGATGATGGGTCGTTTTGGATAGGATGGGACTATGCTCATGTAGGAGATTATACTTCATTATGCTACAATTCTCCTGATAGCAAAAAATGGACAACCTCTGAAATATATGATGATGTCTTGTCAGTTATAAAACAGTTAGAGACAAAACAATAAGGAGGTGACCAGTAATGAAGAAGGATTTAACAACTAAGGAACGAAGTCTTTTAAGAATGATTTTAAAAGAGCATCAAGAGGAAACTAATATACTTTTAAAAACCGCTTCTAAGAAGGATGCTCAAAGTTTGAAGAAGGAGGCAGACCGAGTAGATGACATTATTCATAAACTTGGTTTATAAGAACTATGATTTGTACGGATAAAGCAAGAATTTCATTCTTGAAAAAGCAGCAGCTTTTAAATTTTAAAAATCATCCTAAGAAACCTTATGGATTTCTAAAGCAAAATGATGATCACCAGGTATTTACGAATGGTTTATACTATATCATCCTTAAAGGTGATTCTCAAATTCAGGATGAAGCAATTTATTATTATGAGAAACCTCCTAAAGGCACACTGCTTTTCAATAGAGGTAGAACTAGGATTACATTTGAAGAGTTGGCCAAGAACGAATATAAATCCCTTCCTAATGGTATTGATGAGATGCCAATAGAGCACTCTAGAGATTACGTAGATGTTAAGGGTCTGTACACCTTCCTAGATGCCGTTCCACCTGAATGCAGAAATACAGTATTAAGCAAAGTCTGTTGCTTGGAAATAGAGGGGCAACTTTATTACTTAGAAGCAGAGTTATTATTGATTGCATTAAAACTTGCATTCAGTAAGGTAAAGTATGTTGAGTTAAATTTCCATCGGAACCTTCTCAAGATTTCTAGCGATGAAAATGATAACTTGGCCTATGTTTTACTTGTGCTAGATGCTGAGAAGGTTTTAAAGTCTAAATTAAAAGTGTGTTCCACGTATCATTTAGATTAGGAGGTGTAACTATGTTTGGAAAAAAATGGAAATTAAAGGCAACATTTAAAGGAAGATTTGACGGTAACGAAACAAAGATGAGATTAAAGGGGAATCTTGCAAAAGAATCCGCATTGTATAATCTTATTAGAATGGTTTATGAATATGCAGATGGAGATAAGGAGTTAATCTATGATATGTTGAAGGAAATAGAAGAGGAGGTAAGGAATGAAAAGAGTAGTACCAACTCCTAAAAGAGGGACAAGCATATTAGAAAAAATTGAGTTCTATCATAATTTAATTGATGAAGGATTAGATGTTGAAGAACTAAAGGTTGTTAGAAATAGAATCTACAAACTTAAGCATGATGACAACAGTGGAGATGAAGATTTTGCAATTAACCATATTTTAGAGTGTATTAAGGAGTTCTTAGAATAATGGAGACTAGGAAATGTAGTTATAAATGGTCATACAGTAAAGCAATGTATTGGAAATGGTCAATGCTCCTGTGTTGATTGTGAAAAAGAAGTAGGTTGGAATAGGACTTGGACTTCAATGTGCTATTTACATAACAATGAAATAGTATGTCATAATCATTTGCTTAGGAGGTTAAATCCAGAGGAAATAACTAGTGAACCATTATTCAAAGTTGGAGAAATAGTTATATATCAAAATGGAGATAGCTATGAGTTAGGAGTAGTCAAAGAGGTTCGTGTCAAAACAGATTGGAATGGCAAACCAGCTTATGGATATTTTGTTTATTATCATACAGGGGATACCGCTGCAATGACAGATGAATATTTACTTCATAAGATAGCTAATTCTTATGCATTTGAAATTAGAAGAAAGAGATGTGATGAAGTGTGAATAATTATCAAGAGGCATTAAATAATCTATGTGGATGTGATGCTGCATACTATCAGGGTGATAAGGATGTAGAAACATTACAAGAACTAGTGAATAAGGAAACACCTATCAAACCAATAGAAAATCACTATGAAGAAAAAGGACAGGAGCCATATATAAAATACACTTGTCCTAGATGTGAGCAATTAAATAATAAACGATATTCATTATGCTCTTTACATAGATATTGTCCTATTTGCGGTCAAAAATTAGATTGGAGTGATAAGTGATGGGAGTGGGTAATATTCCTAATTGGTGCATTAAAACATATCAAGACTTCTGCTCTGAATGTTGTAATAAATGTAAGGCAGTTCCAGATGGATATTGTCCTACATACTGCTTGATATTACAAAAAGGAGCACTGATTCCTTTCGAGAGGATACAGGAATCCTATATCCGTAATAAAGGGGATTTGCAAAAAGTATGTGCATACATAAAAAGGTATAGACTTAGAATATATTTGTGAAGGGAATCAAGGGCACCAATAAATGAAACTATTATATCCACAAATATGATAGAGGAGGAATTAAGAAATGGAAGTAAATGAGAAGATTAAGCAATACTTAGAAGAACATGGGATCTCCCAGGCGTTTGTGATAAGGGTTACGGGAATTCATAGGAATCGAGTAGGCCGAATCGTTAATGGTAAGGCTAAGCTTACTGCTGCAGAACTAGGCTTAATAGCCAAAGCATTAAACGTGAGTGCAGATATTTTTTTAAAGTAATTGTGCACTATTTGTGCACTTAAAAAAGAAGGAGGAAATAGGGAATATGAACTTTAACGAAGAGAAGTTTAATGAACTTTTAGCAAAGAAAAAAATCCTAAGAAAGGATTTATGCAAAACAATCAATATGAACCCGTCAACTATGCATAGAACCATAAACTTTAACAATGGGGATTTTAGAGTGGTTGACATTGCTAACATGGCAAAGGTGCTGGGTATCAGCATAGTAGAATTTTTGGAGGTGTATGAGAATGAATGATGAGTTAGAACAACTAGAAGCAATTATTAAGAAAAGAATAAGTGACTTTGAGAATATTATCAATGGGAAACATTCAAGAAGTATAAAAAAAGAAGTTGAACACGAAATAAATGCTCTTCATGTAGTACTTAGAGATATATCTAAAATAAGAAAAAATAGAGGTATTTAGTACCTCTACTACTTGAGTATTTGGATGTCACAAACATCTAGGGGAAAGGGCTCAACACCCTCTATCTTGTGGTCGAACTGTTGCTGATTTTTATAAACAGTAACTACATTGAACCTGATTACTGAACCATTTTGGGTTCCTTTTAGGATGGTTTCTACTTTAAGTTCATCACTTGATCTGCAAATGAATTTATTATTAACAACATCTACAATTCCATATATAGAACTCGGTAATTTTGAATCTGTTTTTTGGAATTTGAAATTCTGCTTCTCAAATTCATCAGAAGCTAGATTTCTTGCTTTTCTTAATTCATTTGCATCAACGACCTTACTTTTAAGAGAGCTGAGAGCATCTTTAATTCCCATTATATAACACCGCCAATCTGTAGATGATTTTGCCAAAGAAAAAGATATTGGAATTCGTCCTTTTTAAGAGGCAATCTACTTAATACAAATTATAACACAAAAAGCAAAATTTTGCAATCTCGAAAAGAGAGTGCCAAGGAGGAAAGAAATATGAGTAATGAAGTCAAAGAAGTTTTTGTAATTAAGAAATTGGATACCATCAAGGATGTATGCTCTGAAAAGTTAACAGCTAGAATAACTCCAGAATTAAAGGAGAAGGTTGTTGCTGCATCAAATGGTGCCAATAGAACAATATCAAACATAGTTAAGCTATGTCTTGAGTGGGCTTTAGACCGTCTGGTTATTGAAGAATAAAAAGCCATAGGACAAAGTCCTACAAGCATAAAGTTGGTTAAGGAGTGAGGAAGATGCCAGTAACTGAATATATAGATGGGATTGAATGTGTCTTTCCTGAATCAAAAGAAAAGTCCTTTGATCAATTTGCTGATTTAGTTAAAGACGCATTATACAGATGTGCTATGAAAGGACTCATCAGTTTGGAAGAACTGAAGGACTTAACAAAAGAATAAAACCTACTGATGAGTCTTTGAAAATTAAGACGAAACCTCTTTTAGAGGTCTAGGTTGGAAGGAGGACAAGCTATGACAGAGTCAAAGAAGAATTTAATAGACAAACTAGTGAAGATGTATCCATATGGCAGAAAGTGGTTTGAACAGAAAAAGGAAACAGTACTTTGGGCAATGCTTAATTCCTGGAAACCACCTAAACAAAAGGTAGTAGTAGACAAAGCACCAATTAGAGTAATTGATGGACTTGAGTATGTGAAAGTAGATAGTGGCTTATGGGAACTAGTAATAGATTAATTACAATTTCTAATGAAAGACTAACCTTAATTAATGAAGTCCCAGCAATTATTATTGATGGAAAAGTTTACTACTTAAAATTATCGGTGGAAGGAGGATTCTATATTGAAGACGCTAGTAACGGGAACAAAAGAGAACGGGTCTACATTTGAAATTGAGACTAGTTCAAATTACCTTCCTGGAGTAATTATGGCTCTTTTAGAATTTGGAGTTCCATTCATTACAATTGAAAACTACTTACCAAAGGAGGAAAAGAAAAATGGAAGTAAAAGTAGTAGTTAGCCTTGATGAGCGCACAGCATCATTGCTAGAAAGTCTAGTCAATACACTAGGAAGTCAAATTGTGCGAGAAACTGTGCCTACAGGCTATTTTAAAGCAGAAGATGTAAAGTTGTTGGGAAAAGAGTCTAAAGAGGCTAAAAAGGTCATTTCTGAGCCCGTAGAAAAGGAAGTTCCAACTTCTCCTGAAAAACCAAGACCAATTGGTTTAGAGGACATCCGCATTATTGCAAGAAAATTAGCCGATGCTGGTAGACAAGCAGAATACAGAGAAATCTTAAAGGATTGTGGTTATGAAAAAGTTAATCAAATCCAGGAGAAAGATTATCTACGTATCTATACTGAGATGTTAACATTGGTTGATGGAGAGCCATTCTAATATGCCAGAATTACACGCAAGACTATCAGCTTCTGCAGCTAAGGCGTGGCTATCCTGTGGAGGATTTATTGCATTTAATGACTACTATAAAAAACCAGAAGAGGAAGAAAGTGAGTATGCCAAAGAGGGAACAGAAGCCCATGCAATGGCTGAAAAAATCCTCAAAGGAATCTATTTAGGTGGTCCTAAAATTAGAAGGCAAAAATCCTTTGATCAGGATATGTATTTTTACGTAAGAAACTACGTGGACTATGTAGGAGACCTCTACAGAAGGCTTGTGAGGAAATATGGAAAAGGAAATGTTGATGTTAAGGTTGAACAAAGACTAGATTTTTCCAATGTTATTCCTGAGGGGTTCGGAACAGGAGATTTTGTTATTCTTACTGAAAAAGAACTTCATATAGTGGATTTAAAGTATGGTAAAGGAGTAGCAGTTTCTGCCTATCAAAATCCACAGTTAATGTTGTACGCTGTAGGTGCACTTAATCAGTATGATACACTCTACGATATCGAAACCATAGTACTCCATGTTGCCCAGGTTAGAATGGATGAATTTACAAGTTATGAATTATCTATTCAAGAATTGTTCGATTGGGTAGATGATGTAGGAGAGGCTGCTAGGAAGATTTATAGTGGAAAAATTGAATATCATCCAGGAGTAGAACAATGTAGATGGTGTGAAGGTAGAGCTATGTGTTTAGAACGTGGCAAGCAACTCCTTGCACCTATTATGAAACTTATTCAGAAAGGAGATGAAGAACTATAATGGAAATTATTCCTACAATTGCACAAATGGACAGGCTTCCTGCCCCACAGGTTTTATCCAGAGAACAGATTACCCTCATCTTAGAGGTTGGCCCATCTGTAAAGAAATTCGTTGAGGATGTAGAAGCATACGCTTTAAAGCAAATGCTAGAGACTGATACAACATTTGAGGGCTTTAAGGTAGTTGAGGGTAAATCTAATCGTAAGTTAGTCAATACAGATGAACTAGTTAAAACGCTAAAAGCAGACGGGTATCAAGAGGCAGCAATTTTCAGAGCGCCTGAAATAGAAACTCTTACCAATCTTGAAAAGTTAGTTGGTAAGAGAGAGTTTACTGAAAAGTATGGCAAGTTTATCGAAAAGCCTCAGGGAAAGCCTACCATAGCACCAATTAGTGACAAGAGGCCAGCACTAGCCTTGAATAGTGCAGTAGATGATTTTGCTGATGATTTAAAATAATATGAAGGAGGAAATTAAAAATGGCAAAAATTGATGGAACAAAAGTTATAACAAATGAGGGCAGACTTTCATATGCAAAGTTATTAGAGCCTGGTAAAGAGGGAGAAATGGATGAGGGTAAATATGGTACTGCATTCTTATTTCCTAAGACGGATAAGGAAACTTACAATCTTTTAAACAAAGCCTTTCAGCAAGCCTTAGAGGACGGCAAGAAGGAATTAAAGTGGACTGACAAGGATGTTCGGAAGATTGAAAGCCCTATTAAAGATGGTGATGATGTAGATAGTGAGGATTCAGCGTATGCTGGTATGTGGTATATCAATGCTAGATCTAAGCGTAAGCCTCAGGTCATCAATACTCATAGGGAGCCTCTAACTGATGAGGATTCAGTTTATTCAGGAATGTATGCTAAGATTTCAGTTTCTGCATTTGCCTATGACAAAGGAAGCAAAGGTGTATCCTTTTCTCTAAATAATGTTCTAAAAACAAAAGACGGAGAAAGACTATCTGGTGCAGCTTCTGCAGAAGATGATTTTGCAGATGAATTTGATGAAGACGATGACCTATAATGGAGAAGAAGATATTACATATTGATATCGAAACTTACTCTGATGCTGATATAAAGAAGGTGGGCGTTCATAGATATGTGGACGACCCTTCTTTTGAAATTTTATTGATTGCCTATGCTTATGAGACGGATTTCGATATTGAGGAAAATCCAGTTAAAATTATAGAAGAAGTCAATCGCTCAGCAGAATGGCATAATTTAATGCAAGCACTTGTAGACCCTAATATCACCAAAGTGGCCCATAATGCTAATTTTGAAATGACGTGCTTTGAAAAGTATTTGCATGATGGAAAAGCTTTAGGACCTGCAGCGCTAGTATTTAAAAATAAGCATATCAATCCTAAAGAGTGGATGTGTTCAGCCAATCTCGCATCAATACATGGCTATCCTAGAAGTTTAGAGAATTTAGGTAAGGCTTTAGGACTTCCCGAGGATACCCAAAAATTAAAAGTAGGCAAGTCTTTAATTCAATTCTTCTGTAGGCCTTGTAAGCCCACGTTAAAAAATGGTGGTAGAATGCGTAATCAGTCTTGGCATGATATGGCTAAGTGGAATTTATTTGTTGAGTATTGCAAACAGGATGTTATTGCAGAACATGAATGTTTTACAAGACTTATGGAAATGCCTAAGGTTCATCCAACAGAACATCTAATTTGGGAGTTAGATCAGAAGTCAAATGCTGCAGGTGTTTTAATAGAAGAGCGCATGCCTAAAAATATCTCAAATTACAATGTGAGTCACCAGGACAAAACAATAGACCGCTTAGTAGAACTAACAGGACTAGAAAATCCCAACTCTAATATCCAACTTATGGATTGGCTATCTAAACAAGGCATATCCACTGATTGCATTGATAAGGAAACTAGAGATAGCATTATTAATAGCACAAGCAATGAACTTGTGAAAGAGGTTATGGTGCTTAAGAATTCTCTTTCTAAATCTAGCCTGGCTAAATATGATGCCATGCTTGAGAGTGTATGTTCTGATGGTACTGTGAAAGGAATGCTCATGTATTATGGTGCTGCACACACAGGAAGATGGGCTGGCCGTATAGTACAGTTACATAATTTGCCTAAGAACCATATGGAATTAAAATGGCTAAATCTAGCTAGAAATCTAGTTATTAAGAATGACTTTGATACATTAGAAGATTGCTTCTTAAATGTTCCAGATGTTCTTTCGCAGCTCATACGAACAACATTCATAGCCAAAGAGGGACACGTATTAATCGTCTGTGACTATTCTGCTATAGAAGCAAGAGTTATATCATGGCTAGCTGAAGAGCACTGGCGTATGGATGTATTTGCTAAAAATGGAGACATCTACTGTGCCTCTGCATCTCAAATGTATGGAGTTCCTGTAGAGAAACATGGAGTAAACTCAGAACTACGTGCTAAAGGGAAAGTAGCTGAACTTGCTCTAGGTTACCAGGGTGGTGTGAATGCCCTATCTGCAATGGATTTCAAAAACGAATTGTCCTCTGCAGATAAGGAATCCATATTGAAAAAATGGAGAGCAGCAAATCCTAAAATTGTTAAGATGTGGTCTAATATAGAAGAAGCATGTCTAGATGCTATAGGAAATCCAGGTAAGATATTTGAAACAAATCAGTGTAAGATGAAGATGGTAAAAGGCGACTTATATATCACACTTCCATCAGGAAGATGGATTAAGTACCGCAAGTGCAGAATTAAGCAAAAGAAAATTGAGTTTATTGACATTTCCGATAGAGGAACAGAAGTATGGGAGAGCACATATGGTGGTAAGATTGTTGAAAATATAGTTCAGGCAACAGCAAGAGATTGCTTGGCAAAGGCAATGCTTAGATTAAATGCCAAAGGATATAATATTAAGTTTCATGTTCATGATGAGGTAATCGTGGAGATTCCAATTAGTTCTGATGTTCCTAAAGAATTGGAAAACGTTAGGGCTATCATGGGAGAAAGCGAGCCTTGGATGAAAGGACTTATTCTTAATGCAGAAGGGTATCACACACCATATTATATGAAGGATTAGAAGCAGAAAGGAAGGTATCATTTTATGGTAGAGGTAAAAAATGATATCGAATTAAATATAGCAACAGGAAGAAGCAGAAAAGAAATCACATGGCGTAACAGAACGACTTCCTGGAGTAAACTTGTAAATCGAGTGGCAAATACACATAGAACTCATGAGTTATATTCAGATTATCTTAAGATGAATAAAGATGATCAAGCCAATATAAAGGATGTTGGAGGCTTTGTAGGAGGACACCTTAAAGATGGAAAGAGGTCCAACGGGTATGTTTTAAACAGGCAAATTATTACGCTAGACATAGACTATGGAAGCAAGGATATATGGAAGACTATTACGAAGGCTCTACCTAATACTGCAGTTGTTATGTATTCTACACATAAGCATGCACCAACAACACCAAGATATAGAGTTCTTATTCCTTTAGTTAAACCTGTTGGTCCAGAAGAGTATGAGGCCATAGCAAGAAAGATTGCTGATAAGATAGGCATTGAAATATTTGATGATACAACTTATCAGCCAACAAGATTAATGTTTTGGCCGTCAACTGCTAAGGACGCAGAATACGTATTTGAGTTTCAAGATGGTAAACCCTTAGATGGACAACATATCTTGGATGAGTATCAGGATTGGAGTGATATATCCTTTTGGCCTACATCTTCAAGAGAGGCCACACTACAGAAGAAGCTTATAAAGAAGCAGCAGGACCCTTATGAAAAGGAAGGGTTGATAGGAGCCTTTTGTAAGGCCTACACAATTGGGGAGGTAATACAGGAATTCTTATCTGATATTTATGAAGAAGCTGCTGGAGGAAGATACACATATAAAGGGGGCTCCACTGCTGCTGGAGTAGTTGTATATGAAGATAAGTTCGCCTATAGCAATCACTCTACAGACCCAATATCTAAGCAGTTAGTAAACGCATTTGACTTAGTTAGAATCAATCTATTTAGTGACCTTGATGAGGAAACTAAGCCAGGAACACCTGTAAACAAGCTTCCTTCTTGGACTGCTATGATGGAATTTTGTAAAAAGGATGCTAGAACTACCGAAATTTTGGCCGAGGAGCGCTTAGAGGATGCACTTAAAGAATTTGATGGGGAAATCACTGAAGACACGACAGAAGACGAATTTAAGGCCTCTATGGTCTTCATAAAGGATTTAGAGCGAAATACATCAGGTCCTAATAACGGAGAAATCAAATCTACTATTGATAACTTTGTAATGATTTTGGAACATGATCCAAATTTAAAGGGACTAGGAGGTCTTAACCAATTTACAGGTAGGTACGAAGTGATGCAAAAACTTCCCTGGGATAGATTCAAGTCTGCTTGGACAGATGATGATTCATCCAATTTAAGGCATTACATAGAATCTCATTATAAGGTCATTCATAGAAGCAATTTAGAAGATGCAGTATCTGTAGTTTTTACCTCTAGACAGTTTCATCCAGTTAAGGATTATCTAGATGGTCTTATTTGGGATGGAGTAAAACGAGTAGATTCTCTTTTGATTGACTATCTTGGGTGCCCTGATAATGAGTATATTAGGGAAATTACTCGTAAGACCTTAGCTGCTGCAGTAGCGAGGATATATGAGCCTGGATGCAAATTCGACCAAATTTTAACTCTTGTTGGGCCGCAAGGAATAGGTAAATCTACTTTGTTCAACATTTTAGCGAATGATTGGTTTTCTGATTCCTTAAGTGATGTAAAAGGGAAAGAAGCCTATGAGGCTCTTGATGGAGTTTGGATAATGGAAATCCCAGAACTGGGTGCGTTCAAAAAAGCCGATAGAGAGCAGATTAAGTCTTATGTGAGTAAACGTAAGGATACTTATAGAAAAGCCTTTAATCGGTATGTTTCTGATAATCCTAGACAGTGTATATTCATAGGAACAACAAACGATGTAGATTTCTTAGATGATGCTACAGGTGGTCGTAGATTCTGGATAGCAGATTGCACAGAGAATCATACAAAATCAATGTGGGAAGACCTAGACAAAATGATGATAGATCAAGTATGGGCCGAAGCTAAAGAGATATATCAAGCTGGCGAAAACATAATGGTTCTATCTGAGGATGTTAGTAGAAAAGCACGTGAGATGCAGGAGAATCACTCACAGGTATCTACTATGGTGGGCCTTATAGAAAACTACTTAGAAATGGATATTCCTAAAGGTTGGTTTGATATGTCAATAGAAGACCAAAAGTCCTATTATCAGGCAACATTAGACTACAGAGTCTCAGAATATAAATTTTTTAGTAAACGAGATAAGATATGTCCTTTAGAAATATGGTGCATAATGATGGATAAGCCTAAAGCTGATTTGACAAAACCCATGGCAAAATATATAGGCGAATGCATTTTGAAGGTAGATGGATGGCGAAGAATTGATACTCCTAGAAGGTATGGAGCATATGGCCAGCAGCGTGTATATGTGAATGATGACAATCTTTAAACCAATTGACTACATTCTATTAAAAAACTGACTACATTGACTACATTCGATGTAGACAATTGTCTACAAGAGGGCTACATTTTGACTACATTAAATTTAGGAGAATGTAGTCACAAAATATCGCGAAATATCAACATATTTTCAATTTTGACTACAATGACTACATTAAAATGCTATTATTTAAAATTTATCGAATTAGGCAGTACACGCGTAAAAAATGCACGCCTAACACGCCTAATCACATATACTCCCTCGCGCGCGAGGAATGTAGTCATTGTAGTCAAAGTAGATTTTCAACAAATTTTGGAGGTAATAATATGAAAGAAAAAACGATAGAAGAGTACTTGAAGGCTCAAGTTGAATCTAGGCTTGGGATGTGTATAAAGCTAAATACTACATCAGAAAGGGGTTTTCCTGATAGGCTGTGTATTCTTCCAGGAGGATATATTATGTTCGTTGAGACTAAAAGACCAAAAGGTGGCAAAGTCAGCAAATATCAAAATCATATTTTAAGTGAACTAAATAATACTGGAGCACGTGCATACCTAGCTAACACTAAAGAATCAGTAGATTCACTTATGAAACGATATGATGTTAGAATGCATCATCTTATGGAATGTTATGAGGACACGGAATAATGCCAAAAGCTAATGGAAATTGGTACAAGTGTCCCCTATGTGGGAAAATGTTTTATAGAACTCCTGCACAATTAACAAAATCTTATATTCTATATTGTAGCAGAAATTGTTTTAAGAAGGTAAGTGGGCCTAGAATGGCTGCTCTAAATAAAAAGTTGAATCCTATGAGAATGACTGAGTCCATAAAGATGAAACTTTCAACTGCTAAGATTAAAGAGAATGTAAAAGGATACCCAAAACGCAACGGTCGGCACCTACATAGACAGGTTGCAGAAGAAAAATTAGGGCGCAAATTACTCCCCGGAGAGATAGTTCATCATATTGATGGCAACAAATTAAACAATTCACCAGATAATTTAATGATATTCCCTTCTCAGGCAGAGCATGCCTTGTGGCATAGCAAGCATAAAGGAGGTGATGACCATTGAAATTTAAACCCCATGAATATCAAAAATTCAGCACGCAATTTATCATTGATAAGGCCAAAGCGGGACTTTTACTTGATATGGGTCTCTCGGCAAGACAGCTTCCACACTCATGGCTCTTCGTAAGTTGGAGAGCCATTACCTAGAAATTAGCAAGGTTCTAATTATTGCTCCAAAACGTGTAGCCCAATATACATGGCCTAACGAGATTAAAAAATGGGATGATTTTAAAGACCTAACTTACTCAATAGTTATAGGAACAGAGAAGCAGAGACTGCAAGCATTAAAAAAGGATGCATTGATTTATCTTATTAATCGAGAGAATGTTGAATGGCTATATAGATATCTATTCTATGAAAAGGATGTTAGTAGGTTTGATACTATCATTGTAGATGAATCCTCATCGTTTAAGAACGCAAGTACCAAACGATTTAAAGCCTTAAAAAAAATGGCAATAAAGTGCCCAAGATTATTGATTCTAACCGGAACTCCTGCGCCAAAGGGTCTAATGGATCTATGGAGCCAAATATATCTTTTGGATCAAGGACAGCGTTTGGGTAGGACATTAACAGAGTATAGGAAGAGGTACTTTACTCCAGGAAGAAGCAATGGACATGTTGTTTATGATTGGATAGCAAAACCTGAAGCAGAAGAAAGTATTTATGAAGCAATATCTGACATAGTAGTCTCCATGAAATCTGTAGATTACTTAGATATGCCTGAGCGCATAGATAACAACATAGAGTTAGTAATGTCCGACAAAGTTAAAAGAATCTATGATGATTTCAAAAAAGATTTCATACTTGAACTTGAGGATGATGTTATTACAGCAGCTACAGCAGGTGTTCTATGCAATAAGCTGCTTCAACTCTCTAATGGAGCTCTATATAAGAGTGATGGCTCCTACGAGGTAATTCATGATTATAAGTTAGAAGCTCTAGAGGAAATATTAGAGAATAATCCAGAAGTTCCGATTCTTGTTCTCTACAATTATAAATCCGACCTTGCTAGACTCAAGGAATATTTTCAGGATTTAGAACCAAAAACCATAGATGATAAAAATGCTCTAGATGATTGGGACAAAAAAAAGATCAGACTCTTACTCGCGAATCCTGCTTCAATGGGACATGGTTTGAACATGCAGACAGGAGGAAGCATAATAGTTTGGTTTGGTCTAACTTTCAACTTGGAATTATATCAGCAAGCAAATTCCAGATTGTATAGACAGGGTCAGAAAGATACAGTCATTATTCATCACCTGATAATCAAGGACTCGGAGGATGAAAGAGTAATGGAAAGACTTAGCCAAAAGGATCATATTCAAAATAGTCTTATTGACTATGTCAAAGCAGAAATTAGGAGGATTAAGAAAAATGGAAAAATTAATTGATTGGATAATAGAAACCCTTTCTAAAGATGGGATAAATGCTAAGAATCTTGTTAAAACCACCTTAGAGGAGATGACAATAGATGAGTGGTATGAGTTACGTAATGAAGCTAATGCAAAAATTGTAGAACTTAGGAGTAAGGGGTACAAACCCGAAAATAATCCTAATATCATGCTATTAAAGTCTTATCAGACCGAAGTATATCAATGTCAGCTACTTCAAAGAGAAATAGATGTTCTTTCTAATTTTGTCAAAGATGCTGGTATTACAGGAATGCCTTATGTTCCACCAAAAGCAGCAAATCCAGTTGAACTACAGCATATTAGATTACTCGAGGCTAAGCATAAACTAGAAAATTTGTTAGGATCTAGAGGCTGCAATTTAGAGAAATGTATGAAGCTCTTAGAACACGTGAAGGATCCAAGAGGAAAATATATCCTGACATCTATTTTTCTTGAGGGAAAAACTCAATATCAAATCCAGGAAGCAGCACCATTTGAATTATCCTATAAACAACTCTATAGGCTTAAAAAGGTGGCTTTAGATGATATTAGAAAAATACAATCAGAGGACTTATAATATAACAAAAAGAGCCAGCAAATTAATGCTGGGTCTCTTGCTCATATGTTTTTAGTTTCTTGTAGACTTCATCCATAGAGATGTTAAAGCAAATGCTCATATCATGGATGATGTCTACCTGCAGATTATCTACAGGAGTATTTCGGTCAACTAAATTATAGAATCTATTTTTACTATAATTAAATTTTTTTTGAAAAGTATACCTAGTAACGTTATACTCCTGCAAAATTGCATCAAGTGGATACACGCTTATTCTCCTTTCTTTTTTCCTAAACTGATAACAAGTGCTGCAATGCTCAGAGCACAGGCAACAATGACAAGTACATAAAACACAATTTCTAAAACTTGCATAATGTTATTTGACATGGTATAATAGTAATATCCTACAAGGATCCCACAAGGGGTGAGGGGCTTATTTACCCCTCTTGAATGTTTGTCTTAGGAATTTTATTATCTTGTATCCATTGACTGCAATCACGAGGATACTTGCTATAATTCCTAAGATATTTTTTATTATTTCCATGTCTTCCTCCTTTCTACACTTATATTACACCACAAAAGTTGTCTATTGTCAAATAAAAAAACTTGAAAAAAATTAAAATTTTTTCAAAAATGTCCGACAATGTCCTATTGATCTGTGGTAATATGGTATCGTGGATATAGCAAATAAGGAGTAATTTATACTGCCATGTTACTCATATTTCCTAACTTAGAGCCTTTTGAGGCTCTTTTGTTTTGTTCCAAACTTGGAGGTGGAGGTTGATTGAAGAAGAAATCTTATACCAAAAATAAATATTTGTACTGGCTATCGCCTCAAGGATTAGCACTTCTAAGAGGCTGGGCAAGAGATGGACTTACGGATGATGAAATAGCCCATAATATGGGGATTTCTAGAAGTACACTCTACGAGTGGAAGAAAAAGTATTCGGACTTATCGGACACCCTAAAAGAAGGAAAGGACTCTGCTGACTACGAAATTGAGAATGCATTATTCAATTCTGCTAAGTCAGGAAATGTTACAGCAATGATATTTTGGCTCAAGAACAGAAAACCTTCAAAATGGCGAGAACGTATAGAACAGGAGCCAACTTCTAATGAAGAAAGTGTGGTGATTGAGGATGACATCAGACCAAAACAGAGTGAAGATTAGTGAACTTATTGCCCCTATTTTTTATGATTTATGGGATGATGTAAGAAATGGTAGATATACAGAATATGATGAGGTAGGAGGTCGTGGCTCTACAAAATCTTCGATAATATCCCTTTGCATTGTCTACTTTATGATGCTGGATAGAAAGAATGGAATTATCACACATGCTGTCGTTTTAAGACAATACCAAAAAGACTTAAGGGAGTCTGTATTTGAACAGATAGGATGGGCAATAGAAAAATTAGGTGTGGCTAAATACTGGAGGCGAACACTAAGTCCTATGAAGTGGATTTATATGCCTAATAGCAAATACCCACAGGAAGTCAGGTTCAGAGGATGTGATGATCCTAGTAAAGTGAAATCCATAAAATTTGCGTATGGCATACCAGCGTATCTATGGTTTGAAGAAAAGGATCAATTCAAGTCAGCCTCTGACATTCAGTCTATCAAATTGTCTATAGCTAGAAAGAACGATGCAGGTATCGTTAAGAAGCTTATTCAATTTTCTAGTTATAACCCACCTCAAAATCCGTCACATTGGATAAATATAGACGCAAAAAAGAACAAACCATATAGACATCAACATCATAGTGATTACACTCAAGTACCACAGGAATGGTTGACAGAAGAATTTTTGGAAGAGGCGGAGGCAACTAAAGCAAATGACATCAATGAGTATAATCATGTATTTCTTGGAAAGGTCACAGGGCTTAAGGGACTTTGTTATCCCATGTTTGATATAAATAAGCACACAATAGCCATTGATGATTTTAGATTTGGAAAATATGAAAAGGTCGCACGTGTGATATGTGGATGTGATGGAGGAACTATTTTAGATGCTACTACATTGATTCCAATGCTACTTACCTCTGCAGGAAGAATTGTATGTTTGCCGACATTTTACTATGATCCTCAAAATCTAGGACACATTCCTCTTGGAGCATCTAAGCAAGTTAAGTTGATGGAACACTGGTTGGATTATTGGTTCAAATGGTTAGATAAGATGCATGGTCAAATAGTCACTCCTGATGATGTGACTATAGTTGTTGACAGTGCGGCCCAAGATATAGTGCTAGAGTTTAACACCCTTACAAAGTACAATGCTATAAAGGTACCAGGTAAGGATGTTCTCATTGATATGAAAAGGCACCAAACCACATTGACAATTCCAAACTATTTCATTCTTTTAAATGCAGGATATATTGATCCTGTTACGTTTAGAATGGTAGGAGATGATGATATGTACATCGTCGAGATAAGTGGACTAGTGGTAGATGAAAAAACAGGAAAGCCAATAGATGAAAATAATCATGTGATTGACGGCACAAATTACGGCTTAAAAATTGCAACTCAAATTGTGTAGAAAGGAGACAAATTAAGAAAATGAAAATAACAAGTGGATTCGAGGAGACAGCCTATTTGTCTCCATCTATAAGAGAATATTTAAAGCATCGAGAGACAACTTTTGCAGAAGATGACTCGTTCTTTTTGAGAATAGCACCTGTAGATAAACAGGTGGCAATTAGAAACAATTACGAGGCATATCGTTTTGCGATTGGCAATGTCCCAGACCTACATAGGAAGATGCTTAACCCAAAGACTATACCAACCATACACAAGAAATTATTGGCTAAAATAGTAAATAACGTATCCATTGAAGGAGAAAAGGACGATGATATTAAAATAATCAAGGCTGCAATTAAGGCATTTCCAAAAAAGATAAAGCAAGCAGTGTCAGCTACGCTTTTAAGAGGAGAGGCCTTGCTTGCTATCGACCTTCAGACTAGTGATAAAGAAGGTAAGTCTAAGATTGTTATTCAGACATATCCTTTGGCAAGGTATGATATTATTGTCAATACTGTAGATGAGATAATAGATGCCAAACTTTACAAACAATTAATTGATGGATCAACAAAGTACGTTAAATATGTTTTGGCAGAACATAGGTATCTAAAAAAAGGGACCTACTACTCTGAAGTAATAATTACAAAATATGAATCTACCGCGATGAAAGCTGAAACAGACAAACTAGAGGCGTATCAGCTTAAAGAAGAGGACATACCAGATAATATTAAGAAGATATTAGGGGATGTAAAAATTAATAAACCTAAAGAAATACCTTGCTTAGGTGTCTATCGTTTATCTAATACTGATGACAATCTTTTATGTCCTAATAGTGGTATTAGCGAAAGTCAGTACATAGATATTGCAGATGAAGTGATTTCGCATGATACCTCTTTTACTTATAGAGAAATGGACAAAAATATAGGTAGAGGTAGAGTGATAACACCTTTTATTGGAAAAATAGCAGATAGTAGGATATCTCAAAGAATCGATGTGGATGGAACAAGTGTAAGAAGAGTGGTACCAACTACTATGCTTGACTACACATTTATGACTCCATATGAAAACTTAGCTGCGGATAAGGCCATACCACAAAATATTCAATTTAATTTAAGAACGGCAGAATGGGTAGCAGATATGAGTTGTTCTATATCAAGGATTTGTACTAAATGTGGACTTTCAGTGTATGACTTTGATCCTACTTTGTTTGGAGGAGTTCGAACGGCCCGTGAGATTGATGAGTTGTCAGATCTTACGAAAGCGACAGTTAAAGAGAAACATAATGCTTTTACGGATACTATTAATGAAATGTTATCTGATTGTGCGCTATTACTTGGATATGAACAGATATCTATTTTTGTCAAATGGGATAAGTCTACTACAGAGAATGCTGCCGCTAACAATGAGATAGTTATAGCACGATATAATGCAAGACTTTGCTCACAAAAGACAGCAATAAAGAATTTGAATCCAAATTGGAAGGATGAGGAAGTAGAAGCTGAAATTGAAAGAATAGATGCCGAGACAGATGGCCAAGATGCAAATACTCTATTTGGTGCAATCTAATGGATAAAGAAAAGGAATGGGTACTTCTCATAGAGCAAGCTAACAACCAATTAAAATTAGCATTAAAAACAGGCATTGTAGATACTTTGCATAAAGAAGTTATTAAGTCTAATGTTCAAAAGATAATTGATGATACAAAGAATGCTCTAAAGGCTGCTGAAGCACCACAAGAACTCATCAAAAAAACTGAAAATGCCCTTAAATTACGTTTTGTAGAATGGTATACTTACATTACGGCTCAACTATCAAGAGAGGCTATACGAAGCCAAAATCCATTAATTTTCAAATCTTATGAAGAGATAACAGGGCAGTCTTTAAAAAAATCAAAGGGATTGACTGTAGAAATGGATGGATATAGCGAGGGAACGATTCCTAATATAGAGGACTACATGACAACAGGTAGAACAGCGGGTGCTCAAAGTTTTATGGATGGGTATGTCAGCACGGTTAAAAAGGCCATGCAAGCAATTGCAGATAAAAACCTTGTTATGAAAGACCGACTTGGAAGAAAGATGTCCATAAGAAATTTAGCGGAAATGACAGCACGTTTTCAAAACACCCAAGAAAGACTTCAAAAACTTAAGGATGATGGAATCGAATATGTGGTGGCATCTTCTCATAGCAATGCTTCAGAACGCTGTCAAATATGGCAAGGAAAGATATTTATCCTTGATTGTGATGTAGGTGCTGAATACAAGCAAACTGTAGATCTTAATTATAAGCCAACTCCAATGGGAAAAATTGATGGTTTAGACTATTATTCACTAATGGATGCAATGCTTCATGGATTTCTAGGGTATAACTGCAGACATAGATTGGTCAAGTATCAAAAAGGAATGGATCTGTTCAACGAATATGATGCTAACACTATTGCTAAGGAGCGCAACCTAGAACAGAAGCAAAGATACCTAGAAAGAAAGATACGCAATGCCAAAGAGCAGGCATCTATGGCCATATCTCCAGAAGATAGGAAGGCCTACATAGAAGAATCTAAACGATACCAGGAAGTATATGCCAGATTTTGCCATGATAAAGGCTTAGTAAGATTCGATTGGCGTACAAGAATTTCTAAAGTTGAAAAGCAATTATTACCTGGTATCGAAAGAAATAGGCAGCCAATATTAAATTTAAATCTTCCTAAAGAACAGTATTTGATTAAAAAGGAATCTGTTAATTTTGACTATTCAAAATTTACAAACTTTGGGTGGCCCAGCAATATTATTTCTTTTGTTAAACCTAAGACTGGTAGAAATCATATTGAAATTAGGCACTCAGATTTTGTAGAACAGGAATCTAATTATTTACAAACTATATTAAAAGTAGTAAATTTTCCTGCATATATTTCAAAAGATGTTAAGCACGGGGATAACAGGATAAATATTTTGTCCCCAACGTCAAAGAAAAATAAATATTATCATTTGAGCATCTTATTACACCCACAGGAAAACAGGATACTATCCTGCAGATATGAAAAGATTACGAATTTAGATGAAAAAATAGCCTCTGCAAAAGGCTATAAAGGCTTTATAAAAATAAAAAAGAAATGAATTATGGCTTGCCGAACTGGGCCCAAGCATCTCCAATATAGGTGTGGAAGTCCGATAGTTTGTCCACCTCATAACTCATTTCTTATTGATTATATTTTACCATAAAAAAATAAATTGTCAACTTTTATGCAAGTAGTTGATATTTAAAAAGGGAGTGATCAAAATGTGGATTATTGTTATTGCTATAATCGTAGTTGTTGTCATTGCTGTACTTTTTGTGGTAATAGCAGCCTATGGAGATGATATGGACTAATAATTTAAAAGTGATAAATTAAGGTGCTTAAAATATAGCTCCTTTTTTTATAACCTAGTTGAGAGCAATTACAACTTAAAAGAAATGCAACATTTTAAATCTATAGTGGAAGCTACACACTCAAAACAGCTCAAGGAGGAAAAATGAAAAACGAAGAATTAAAGTCTATTTTAGAAGATGGAACATTAGATGTGGCTGCTAAAATAGCAAAAATCCAAGCCCTCAATGGAGTGGATATCAAAGTTCAACAGGACAAGAAAACATCTGAGATTGATGTTCTAAAGGCTCAATTCGATGCTGATAAGCGGTCTTGGGAAACAGAAAAGTCAAAGTACAAAGATTACGTAAGCAAAGATGATCATCAGAAAGTACTTGACGAATTACAAGGATTTAAGGACAAAGAGGAAAATGGAAGACGTACTAGTTACTTATCTCAAAATCTTAAAGTAAAGAAAGGTTATGAGGATCTAGTGAGTTCCAAAATTGATTGGAGTAAGGCTTCCTATGATGAAAGCAAGAGGTCTTATGTTGGGGATGAATTTTCAGGACAATTTGAATCCCTAAAGAAACAATATCCAGATTTGTTCGAATCTGAAGGTGACCCTATTCCTCAAAAAGGGTACTATGGATCTGCTAAGCAAGTAACTGACTTAACAGATCTTTAAAAAATAGAAAGAAAAGGAAAGGTAAAGAAAAATGCCATTAACACCAGCATTAAGCAATAACATTGCGCTTGTAAAAAACTATGTTGACGATCCAAGTAATTTATATGCCGTATGGAGAAAAGGAGCACTAACTGGAGATATGGAAACACCATTCATTCAATTTATCGGTGCTCGTACTATGAGCTATCCAGTTATGCCATTCAAAACAGCAGAAATGGAGGACTATAATGCAAAGACTGGTTACTCTAGAGTTAACGCTGCGTTAGTGCGTAGAGAGAAAACTGTAAATCAAGATAAGGGATACCAAATGGGAATCGACTATTTAGATTTAGAAGATTCTCATACGACTGCTGTTGCCTATATTAATAATGAAGTACGCCAAAAGGATATTCCTAGCATTGATAAGTACAGATTAAATGTATTAGCAACAGATGAGCATGTAACAAAGACTGTAGTGGGAGCAATTACAAAGACGAACTTCTTTGAGAAGTATGATGCTGCAGTAAGTCACTTCATTGATAATGAGATTCCTTTAAATGGGACTATCATGTATGTGCCTACAGGTACTTATAATGCAGCTAAAAACTCAGAGCAGGTAAAGCGTTTCATTGAAATGAAAGATAAAAACATCGATCGTAATTTTGAGTATTTAGACTCACAAACTAAGATTGTTATAGTTCCTGCAGCTAGATTCCCTAAAAATGTCGAATTCATCTTAGTTCAACCTGCTGCAGTAATTTGCGGTTTTAAGCATTCTGTTACAAGATTAGTTGCAGAACCTGAAAACTTTGATGGTGTTTTAATCAACCACCGTGTAGTACATGATTGCTTCGTACAAGAAGATCGTGGTAAAGGTGTATATGTAGCGTTAACTGCAGAAGAGTCTACCCCTGCTAACGATAAGGCAGAAAAAGCACCTGCAGAGGGCCAAAATCCAGCAAAAGAGGGATAAGAGGTAAATAATCATGAAGAAGTTGTACAAGAGACTATTTACAGTGCAAGATGTCCAAGATAACTTCGGATATGATTTGGTAGCCATAGCTAATCGAGGCGGTTTTCCTAGTGAGGAGGCCGCCTGCGAGGCTTGGTGTGATGAAGCTGCACTTGCAATTCATAGTTTAATATTGAAAAATAGAGGGGCCTATTATGCCTCAAATATTTATGATTTTGTTCTTCAAAAGGATGAACAGGGCAATCTCATTAATGAAAAACTTTATACCAGTTTAGCCTGGGCCCAGTTGTATCAAATGCTTCATATTATTGAAAATGGTAATGCAGATATTCAATCTGAAGAAAAAGAATCTGTGAAAAAATATAGTAACGATGCTTTAGTATGTCTGTATAATGCAGGAATATTAATAGCAGGAATTTAGGAGGCTTTAAAATGGGCATAAATTCAATTCATAGCGCACCTAGTGACTTTGTTTGGTGTAAAAATACTAGTAATAATACAGAGTTTAAATGTCAAGTTAAAACTACAAATATTGAACGCTATAGAGTGGTATCACAACTAGATTTAAAATCAGTGAAAATAGTATTGATAATACATGGCTACTGCGAAGTTAGCCTTGGGAATTTTATAAAGGTTCCATTCCATGATAAAGTACTGGTCGTAAAAGGAGTGCTTCCTATTTTTGATGATCAGTTGGCTAGAAAAAGAAAAGACTACGGTAATTTCAAATCAGAAACGGAAGTGGCTCTATCGTGATTCTAAAAAGAGCAGATGCAGATATGCTAGAACATCTTCTAAAAAGGTGTGCCCCTGTTGATACTGGAAATCTTCGAGACAATGGTATCCAATCCGCCCAAAAAATTCCAGGAGGATATGTTATTCAGATAGGTACCGAAGCAACTGAGACAGGAGCACCTGCCACAGAAGATTATGCACTATTTACTGAAATCAAAAACAAGAGTAGCCTAGGTTGGGTAAAGCATTGTTGTGAAAACTGGGCTAATACTATGGAAACTATATTAACTATTAGAAAAGAAGGAAGTGTTTACCAAGATGACCTATGATTTAACAAAAGAAGAAAAAGAAAATTTAAAACCAACTACAGAGGGCGTCAATGATACTATTCTTGACATTGTGCTAAGTTATCTAAATGCTGACAAAGAGCTTTTTCATATCAATGAACTTACAAAGGATATGTCTATTAAAACAGATGATCTTCTGCCTGAAGGTACTTTTGCAAACGGAGTAATGCAAGTAAAAAACATTGCTTTAGGGCAAACATTAAAGGGGACTCTAGTTAAGGATGCATTGTTTACTATATTGCTACCACTAAATGAAAACAATAGAAATTATATGAATGCCATTGATAAGGCAATTCTTAATTTAAACAGGGCTATCTTTGAAAAGGATGCAGATGAGTTTATTTTTGATAAGGTAGAATTCAATGATGGTAATCGTCTTTCTGAGCCTATAGACGGCATGGAGTATGAATTGGTGTACATTGAGGCTGTGGTCAGATGTTCTGAGTCTATGATGATGGCAACGGAGCAAAGCATTAAAATAGATGATACTGAGTTTGAAGGAAATATATCTATTATTTATGGAGTTCAAAAAACTACTGACGGAGTTGTTTCTTCAAATCCAAAGCAAAAGAATACTGTAAATGGGATTCAGATTACGTTAACTGTAGATGCAGAACTAAGTAGAAATGATAAACTCCATCAAAAATTATTTTTAGAAGCAGATCAAGACATTAACTACAATGTAAAGTTTTATACGGGCTATTCTGATAGTCCTAAAGAATATACTATGAAATTGGGGCAGTTTACTTCAAATGGCATAATTGGAGATTCTGTCAAGGCTCAATTTATTTTTATCATGGGTGATGAATAATGCCAGGAAAAACAATAGTTGTAAAGGTTTTGGATGAGACAGAAGGAAACAAAAACTCAGGCGGTCTAACATCTGAGAGCTTGACAGTTCAAGAAGCGCGGGAAAGAGTTTCGCCTTCTACTCCTTTAGGGGCAGAAGGTAAGGCAAAAGCGAAAGGGATTGCTGTTGCTTCTATGATTGCTCACAGGTCTTTTTCCTATGTAACTTCTAATGTTGGAAAATGGACAGGTAGCAATCAAAACCAGCAGAAGGTAAACAATGTTAGGCAATTGGCATCTTTAGGAATATTGACTTATATCAATCCGTATGTTGGTATAGCATCTATTGCATTATCTATGGCTACAACTAGTTTAGATGAGGCCTATGACCGTAGATGGAGTCAAAAGACAGCAGCAAATGCTCAAGCACGGGCTGGTTATTCATCCACAAATGAAGTGGTAGGGAGGAGACATTAAATGTATGATTAGCAAAGTAGAATTGTATTTAAATGATAATTGGCAAGATGCTACCCCTTATCTGCAAATGAATGATGTCGTTAGACAAAACCGATGTGATGACGCTTTTGCTACAGGATCTTTGCAGCTTAGATACCACCTGAGCACAAACATCCCTCCCTATACGCCTCTAAGAATAAATAGTAATGAATTGTGGTTTGCCAAATCAACATGCAGAAAATATTTAACTATGGAAGGCTATTATATACACAATATTGAATTGTTAGAATTAACTTCAATACTGTCATGTTATGTATTAGGAAGTAAAAGTTTTAGTGCTACAGGAAGTCATAAAAAAGACTACGAAAAACTAGAAATAATCGTTGATTTGATGAAAGAAAAATATGGGGTAAGCTTCGTATTTCCAGATTGTATGATTTTGGATAAAGAACAAGAGTTTCCTTTCGGACCTGGAACAACTATCTATGATGCCTTATTAGAAATTGTAAAATCATATGATAGTGTTAAAGTAAAAGTTGTAGACTATAATCCCTCCAAAAACGAATTCATTATAAACTTTATATTAGACGATTCAACTTATAGTTTGAAGGATAGTGGCATACTAGATGAATACTATACACAGGATAGTGACACCTATGGTGCCATTTTGGAATCCGAGATGACAAACGTAATTGATAGAACTAATCCCATTGTAGTATCATCACTAACATTACGTGCAGATGAAGTTCATATGTCTGAAGATAATAGTATCTTATTTTTACCTACTAGATGTGAGAAGGTGTTGGACTTTTGGACCGAACTTCCACAAACTTTTGAAGGGATGATTAATTTTGATAGGGAGAAATATTCATCTATAATAGATGCTACTGTTTCTATTGGTGATGTCAAAACTTTTAGAGATTGGCAAGCAATCATTATCTATAATGGGGAGTCTCCTCTTGACTATTTCCTTCCTATTATTGTCAATGGGTTTAATATAGACTCCGAGATTATATTAAATAGTTTCTGGAGAATTAGTCGTCTAAATGATAACATGCCATATGCTCTATATACTGTTGATTCATCAGGGAAAAAAGGTGAGATAGAATTTATGGCTAGACTAAATTTGTCCAATAGAATTTTACCCAAAGATAAATGGATGCTATTAGAGGATAGAGAAAAGCCAAAATATGTTTATTATGAGTCAGGATCTAATCGAATCGAAGGGATGAACAACTATTATAAAAATGACTTTTGGAACTCTTTAATAGGAAATACGGTAGGGCCATTCTTAAATCAATATAATAGTATAGAGGAAATCTCTGAAGAATATCCAGGAGAGTATTTGACAAACCTGAAAGCTACGCATTATATAAATTTTGGAACATTAAATGATAATGATCATAAGAGCTTAGACTATTCATATTGGATAGAATATATTCCTATTGTAGACCCTTTTATAAGTGATGTAAAAAGAGAAAGTTCTTTTAATGAAAACAAAATAAAAAGGTTAGCTAGAACCTATGATAAAAATAGTAATTTTATTGATTTTGATAGAATGATTGATTCTATTGAACTAACCAATGATATGGCAGGACTACCAGAATGTACAATCGAATACAAACTTTCAAAAAATGAGGCTCCACCACAAGCCTTTAATCGAATTAAGCGAAATGGTATTGATTGGTTTGTTTCAAGTGTTATTACTACCTCATCATTAAAAAAAGAGGTTGCAGTTATTAATCTAGTAGCAAACTATAATAAAGTTGCGGATGCCATAGGTATTAAAACACAATATAATGAAACGAAAAATCCATTAAATAATATTATTGATCGTCCAATTTATTGGGAGTATGATTGCTCAAATATTCCAGGAATTCCATCATCAGATTGTTGGATTAAAGTAGAAGCATGTGGCAGAGAATTATATAAACGCGCTGCAGTAATGGTCAGAAGAAGCACAGTGTATGTTTATGCAGAAGCATTAGATCAGTATAGTTTTGATAAATGCGCTCTTAAGGTTGGTGGTACAAATAATTATCAGTGTAATGATGTTTCATATTGTGATAGTAACAATGAGATAGCAGAACTTAAAATATCAGTAGGTACTATTATGAGTTTAACGCGCAATGAATCCTTACAATTGCCTAACTATTTTGGGAATAACTATGTGGAATTTTTAGAATTACCACAAAAAACAATTTGGAAAGATTCTCGAGAAAGGCTTATCTTTACCATTAAACTGACAAATTGCAAAACTATCCCTTTTGAATCAATAGCTAAGGCGGCAATGCGTCGAGTGCTTACCATTTCTGTAGATAGTGGTGTTGTATCATGGACAGCCACTAGGTTGTCTTCAGAGGTTGGAATGCCCTTGGGAAACCTATCGCAAGGAGCACACATATACGAGGGTGATGTTATAGAGATCTCAGCTTCAGCAAAAGTAGGATATGCATTACCAGAAGGAAATTATGTAAAGTTCAAGGTAGCAAAAGTTAGTGAACAAGATAAGCCACTTAATATCATTTTCAATAGTATAGAGAAGTTTGATGGTGTTCCGCCTGAAATCATATATGCAAAGCTGACACAAGATAGCTATTCTGCAACATGGTACTTTAGCTATAAAATCAAGAATCCAAATATAATTGGTGGACAAATTATTGTAGAGGTATTCATTGGAGAAACGCTTGGCTACACTTTTTCCCACAATATTAATGATGATGGAGAGATAATAGGTGGATTCTCTGATGCGCCTTTGATTACTTCAATACGTGTTAAATTTGTTTCACCAGCAGTAACAGGCAATTTGATTGCTACAAGTTCAGTCACAAAAATACAATAGAAAGCGAGGAATGGCAACTTGAAGATATATATTAATTGCGATAGTTTATCTATCATTAAAATTGAACGTGAGAAACCATTTTACCAGGGCTCTAATTTCGTTGATCGAATTAGAATTCTTTTAGATAAAACAACTGAAGCCTATGGTCCCACATTAATGTTTAAGCTTCCTACAGGAAGAAAAGTTGGTCCCCTATATCCAATAGGAATTGATGCAGGATTAACACGCTTAATAAGTGAAGAAAGTAAGACATGGTATTACTATGATTTCATTATCTCTTCAGAGGCAGGACTTTTAGCTTATTCAGGACAATTAGAGGCTTCTGTTGTATTAGATTATTACAATACTGGTGGAACCAATATTAAGCAAGCTGTAGCGGGAACGGTTGTAAATGAGGTTGTTAAGACTACAGTATATGGTGAGGGCAACATTATTGTAGTAGGAGAAGATCCAGAAGTTATACTTAATAATCTTAACCTAACTATAGCAAATCTAGCCAATAGGCAATCATCTGTTGAAGCAGTGTGGTCAAACCAAATTTCAAAATTAATTCCTGTAATTAAAAACTATCTTAATGATAGTAAAGATACAAGAATTGAGTTCTATGATGACTATATTAAAATTGTTCATGCAGGAAATGTAGTTGCAACCTTTGACCACGAAGATGGACTAGTTGTAAATGGCATTAAATTCAAGGATGGAATGGGTGAAAATCTAACTGTAGATGATATTAGGTCAGTAGATGGCCATATAGATGATACCTTATATGTTGAAAAAGAAATTCAACTAGGAGATATAGATGTTAAATCGACATTAGACAATTTAAGTATGGACTTGAAGAGGTTGTTAAACATTATTCAAGATTACCTAGATGAAGGTGAGGTAGAAATCACTCTTTCAGATAATTCTATTGGAATAAAGCATAATGGTAATCTTCTTCTAAGGTTATCCGATAATGACGGTAATTGCTTCTACAATGAAACAGAATTTAAAAAAGTGGTTACTTTTAATCAAGATGTTTATATTGGTAGTGATAGTTTGGCTTCCCTCCTTGCAGACTTGAGAAACCTTTGTGAAGAGGCAAAAACATATACTTATAGAAAAGTAGAACAAGAAATAAAAGATAGAACTGCTGCAATTGAAGCATTGAAGAGTAGCCTGATTGATGGTGCTCCTCAAGCACTAGATACGTTTCTTGAACTTTCAAAAGCCTTAGGAGATGATTCTAATTTTGCAACCACAATAACAAATCTGATAAATCAAAAATTTGCTGAGTGTAAAAAGTTTACTGAAGATAACTATGTTAAGACAGAGGATATATCTTCAATACTTTTTGATTTTAATGAGGCTGATTTAGATGAAGTATTTAAGGGGGTATATGCATAATGAACTTAATTGCATTTTTAAGAAACTTAGTTCTTAAAATTAAAGAAAATCACTATACAAAATCAGAAACTGATGAACTGGTTAATGAGAAAATAAAAAGTCAAATACCTAGTTCAATAGATGAGACAAGCGATGTAGAGGTTAAGAACTTAACTGTTGGAAAAAATTTATCTTCCCATAATTTAAAAGTAGATAATAAAGTGCAGTCCAATTTAACTCCAGAAATCAATGCTACGCAGAATCTAGGTTCTAGTGCGAAAGCGTGGAAAAATGTCTACACCAAAAATGACGGTTTAAAATTTCAAACTTCTATTCCAAATCCCAAAAAAACCACTGAAAATATTAATTTTGCCCCTATTGCTGTAGATAGCCAGAATAAAGTTATCTTATATTACCCACCTACAGCAAGTGATACTTATACAGACCATAAGGCAGTTCAAATAGATGAAGGCTATATAAAAGTATATAGTAAATCTGGAACTCAGGTTATAAAAATAGATGAGCTAGAAACTATTATCAATGCTCTTAATCAAGTAAGAATACAAGGGGACGGGTACACAGCAAAATTCGGAGGTTGCTCAATTGGTTTTGCGAGTGAAGAAATAAACTTAATACCTGATGCAACTTCCTTTAATGAATCTTCACAGGATAGAATTAAAATTGGTGGGAGAGAATATGTCACTTACAATGCTGAAGGAGATTACGCAGGTGCGGATATAATACTATGCTATAAACCAGCAAATTCTGATAGTGAGATAGTTCCATTTGCCATAACTAAAACAGGAGATATGTATTATAAGGGTAAGCTACTCGAAAGCAAAATAGAAGAAACTGTAAGTGGTAAGATGGATAACTTAAATTACAAGGCTTTTCATATATCCGCTGGACAAGAGTGGGTTTGTATTGGAGAATTGGTATCTAGTGGAGATAGCACAAGCGCTATGATTACTGTTTTAACAGGAAATGGATATAATGGTGGTGCAAATCAAAATCAATGGTTCCAAATTATGATTAAGGATGGTTATCAAGCACCTCTTGAAACAACTAATGCTTTTGGAGTAACTGTATATAGGATGGAATGCAACACTGTAGAGGTTTCTGTTATAGCAACCTCACATAACACTTGCAAGGTATATGTGAAATTCCCGTGGAATTATTCTAATAGTTCTTGTTTTATAGAAGGAGAATTTAATTCATTCACGCCTAGAAACGACAAGGAATCTCCTAGTGGTACAGAACAACAGGTAAACTATTTTGATTATGGAAGACCAAATGTAATAAAAGATTATTATAATGGTGCTGATACAAAGTTTGCTTATTCTAAAGATGGTATGAGCGTGTCTTCTACAACTTGGCTTGCTGCGTGGAATGGTTATGAACTCCGTGCAGTTTCTAAAAGTGATTTATTAGACTATAATCTTTTGAAAAACAAACCAACTATACCATCTGTCAAAAAAATGTATGCACATTATATCTATTTTAGTTCAGGTAGTATTCAAGGAGAAATCACAGCATTGGTAATAAGTTCTAGTTCTGCTAAGGTAACTAATTATGCTAGCTTACTGAATGCGATGGAATCAGGGGTGACATATCTTGCTTCAGGTCAAGAAGGTCATGGGGACGCAATAAACTACATATATACTGATAAAGCTGAGTTATATGGTGTTTTCGGTACTACAGAAGCAATAATCGATATAGATAGTATAAACGATTATGTAATTGCACTAAATTAGGAGGTTTGTATGAAATATTATTTAGATGGCAAAGAACTAAGTAGGGAAGAATACGTTAAAGCGTTCAATTCTCAAAAATATGATAGAAATTTCATAGGAGAAGAAACGCACTTAATTTTAAATCTAGACAAAAGAAATAAATATTTAAGAATAAGACGTAAGCATGCATTAGATAATGGTTTTGATAAATGGGAAAAGGCAATGCTTGCAGGAAGAGAAGTTAATGACCCTCTTGTGTATCAATGGTATAATAATCTTCTTGACATAAACACAACAGAAGAAGCACTTCAAAACATACCAGAGCGTGTAGCGTATTATCTAGGAGGTAATTAATGATTAAAACAAATCAAGATATAGTTCCTGTTGTATCCAATCAACGAACAAAAGAGGTTGTCTACAAGCCTATTTTAAACGTTAATATTGGAGATGGGAAAACATTAGGCGATTTTATAACAGAGACAAAGCAGACTATTGAAAATCTTCAAAAAGAAAACACTACACTTGCTGTTAAAAACGCCAAATTAACTACGGAGCACAATAAGGTTGTAATATCTTATAAGAAGCAAATTAAGGCTCTATGTGCTCAAATTATTGAATTACAGGAGGAAAAGAAAAAATGGACTCATTATTAGAATGGTTAAAAACTTGGGATTGGAATGCACTTTTAGCTACTATTGTTACATTTGCTAGCCTCTATGGAGGCTCAATAGTAGTTTTAATTATTGGTTTAATTAAGACTAGACTTAGAAATCTAAATTTTCAAGAAACATTAGAAAAAACTAAAATCCAAATATCACAAGAACAGCGTGACCAAATTGAGGTCTTCCAACGCAATATGCTTAGTAGATTAGAAGCACTAGAGGCTAGCATTATCCAAAATAATAGTGCTGCAAATCAAGAGCGTATTAAAATATTAAAGGATGCTTTGGAGGATGCAGATAAGGTCACTGCAGAGATAGAAGAAATACCGGTAGAGACAGAAGTAGATGCAAATAGCATTTTAGATAAAGTGGGTGACTAATTATGTTTTTCAAAAGTATTGCAGAATACTCTAAAAAGAAAATGTTAGCACTTACTGTCATTTGTAATTTAATCTATGTATGCTTACTTGTTGTTGGACCATCTATAGTGATAGGATGCAGGTACGCCATTTTTGGTGCAGTATCTACTAAATATAGATTGACGGGTATAGGAACAATTTTATTTGTAGTGGTTGCTCTATATGCTTATATTTATTTGAAGAAGTTAATTCGTAAGCTTCCAGAAATTAAACTAAACCAACAAAGAGTAAAATTCACTTTAGAAATGGTACTAAGTGTTATACCTTTAGTTTTGCTTATTATTGGTGGAGTCCTAGCAAGAGATGATACTACAAGAGCCTTTGACACATTACTTATGTGCTTAGGCTTTTTTATTGGATCTATTCTTTTTGATGGATTATTCCTAAAATACATTGACGCAGAAAATGAACTAAGGCAAAAGGCACTTTTAAATAAGGAAGTAGCCAAGAGGGAGAAACTTGTATGAAAAGAAAAGTTGATGCTAGTTCTTTATTAAAGAATCTATTAGCCTATGTAATAGTGTTTTTGGTTTTAATGATTGAGGGTTGTTTTAACTTTGTAGAACTTAGATTTCATATTGAATACTTTGTAAATTTAGAATTTTGGATTTCTATCGTTTTTAGAGTATTTCTACTTGTGGCCATAAGAACAGCAGCTATGCTAATATTCTTAGATATTGCACGTGCTAAAAATATGGACCTAAAAAATGCTAAAGATCTAAATGACAAATATATGAAGTTAAAAGGGGATGACTTCTCAGAGTATATTGATACTGTGAAAAATCCTAAAATCAAAATCAAGGCGTGGAAGGAACAAATCCATAGAAAACTTGCAAAACTTGAGAAAAGGGCAAAGCCTGAGGATAGGGCATTGTATTTTAAGAATGGTGATGAATATAGTATCCAAAAAGAAGAAAATGATTATTGCAGACAAAGAAAACTTCTTGAAGAACAGATATCTGATAATTTCATTGAGGATAACTTGGAAACATTAATTATTAAAAAGAAATTTCCACAAATTGATTCTGCAGTATTCAACTTACCTGTAGGTAACGAGAATTGGAATAAGAGATACCAAATTACAGCAAAGACAAAAAATGCTGTAGCTAGTTCAATAGCACTTGCTGCAGTTGTATCGCTTGTCACTCAAACCATAAGGCAGGCAATTGAAGCTTCACCTACAGATGTTTATATGCTTAATGTATTGATTGGTATTATTATGGATCTTATTTTCATTGTTGTTCAATTTTGGAGTGGAATCTTTAGTGCATTTTCAAAAATTCGTACAGAAGAGGTTGCACCATATGTTAACAGAAATGCCATTCTTAAAGAATACCTATTCTGGAAAAATCCAAAAGATCATGATACTTTTGCTAAATGGGTGGCCCAACTAGAAGAAGCAACAAAGTCAGAGAGTAAAATAAAACCAGAGGCATAACGGCTTCTGGCTTTTTTTGTTGCTTTAATTTTAGAATTAATGTATAATAAAGTTAAGAGTAGACTATGCTTTAACTAAATATAGAGAACTATAATTTGGTTTATTAGGGTGTACCTGTTGGTGCTGCTTGGGCATATTAATATATAAGACTTTAATATTGCAAGCCTAAAGATTTTTTCTTTGGGTTTTTTTGTTTGAATGTATCTTTTTTAAAAAGTAATTTTCGTTAATTGAAAAAGTAAATTCCGCTGTTAATAGTTGAAAATTTTGTTAAAAAA
>JAMPGQ010000029.1 GCA_023663825.1 Anaeroplasma bactoclasticum | reverse complement strand
GATTTGTACAAAGCATAGCAAAATATACCTTTGGTGAGATCGAGTCCAAAGGATATTTTTATATGATGTCGCATTGCTATTGTAGCACAATCAACAGAAAATATCAAGAATTACAGCATATAAAAAAATGCTTTGACTTTTTCAGTCAAAGCATTTTTATTTTTTAGAGATATACATCGACTATTATCGGTTCAAACTGCGATTCTCGCGTTAAAACATTCAAATATTTGCGTCGATACTGCTTGGCTTCTTCAAAGCTAATGGAGAAAGTCCAAAAAGGCTTATTTTTTGTTCTCCTTGCTTTGTTTAATAGCAGCCTGAGCGGCAGCTAAGCGAGCTGTTGGAATACGATAAGGGGAACACGAAATATAATCAAGCCCACACTCATGATAAAAATCAATAGATAGAGGATCTCCAGCAGTTTCACCGCATACACCCAAATGTAGCTCTGGCCTTGTTTTTCTACCTAAACTGGAAGCCATTTGAATGAGCTTCCCCACACCTGCAATATCTATAGTTTGGAATGGATCATGCTCTAAGATTTTGTGATCATAATAATACTTTAAAAAGTTAGATGCATCATCACGAGAAAGTCCCATTGTCATTTGTGTTAAATCATTAGTACCAAAACTAAAGAATTCTGCTTCTTTTGCAATCTCATCAGCAAGTAACGCAGCACGAGGAATTTCAATCATTGTACCTACATGATACTTCATACTTACTTTAGCTTTTTTGATTTCTTCATCACAGGTAGCACAAATAATTTCTTTAACCTTCTTGAATTCTAAGCAATCTATAACAAAAGGCACCATAATTTCTGGTTCTACAGAAACCCCCATTTCCTTTTGGGCTTCAATAGCGGCAGTGATAATAGCACGTGCCTGCATCTTAGCAATTTCTGGGTAAGCTATAGATAAACGATCCCCTCTAAAGCCCATCATAGGGTTGTGCTCCTGATGCACTTCAATACGTGTTTGAATTTCTGTTAAGGATAAATGTAATGCCTTAGCTAATTCTTCGATTTGTTCTTCTGTTTTTGGTAAGAATTCATGAAGAGGTGGATCTAGTAAACGAATGTTTACGTTTCTTCCCTTCATTGTTAGAAATAACGCTTTAAAGTCTTCCTTTTGATATGAAAGTAATTCTTCTAAAGCTTGTTCTCTTTCTTCTAAGCTTTGAGATAAAATCATCTTACGCATATGAAATATTCTCTGATCTCCAAAGAACATATGTTCGGTACGGCATAAGCCTATACCCTCTGCACCAAACTCCATAGCTTTAATTGCATCTTTAGGAGAATCCGCATTTGCACGTACATGAAGCTTTTTATACTTCTCAGCCCATGCCATAACTCTTGCAAAATCACTAGACATATGTGATTGAATCATATCAATAGCTCCAAGATAGATTACTCCAGTTGAACCATTTACAGAAACAACATCATCAGGTCCATACACTTTGCCATGAACTATCATCGTTCTTGCATCCTCATCAATATAGGCATCACTACAGCCAGTGACTGCACACTTCCCCATACCTCTTGCAACTACAGCAGCATGAGAGGTCATACCACCACGAGCAGTAATTACAGCTTCTGCTGCTACCATACCAATAATATCTTCTGGAGAAGTTTCCTCACGAACTAAAATTACTTTTTCTCCTTTTTCCTTACGTGCTTTAGCTTCTGCTGCACTAAAAGCAAGCTTACCAATACCCGCACCTGGAGAAGCAGGATTTCCTTTGGTAAGGATAACGCCTTCTTTTAATGCTTCACTAGAGAAGGTCGGATAAAGTAAATAATGAAATGTACTTACATCTATTCTTGATACAGCCTCTTGTTCTGTGATAAGTCCTTCATCTACCATATCACAAGCGATCTTTACACCTGCAGCTGCAGTTCTTTTTCCATTTCTTGTTTGTAAGAAATATAATTTTCCATCTTCAACAGTAAATTCCATATCCTGCATATCACGATAGTGTGCCTCTAGTTTAAGAGATGTATCTGCAAATTGTTGATAAATGCTTGGTTGTTGTTTTTTTAATTCATCTATCTTCAAAGGAGTTCTAATACCTGCAACAACATCTTCCCCTTGAGCATTAACAAGATACTCAGCAAAGATTTTCTTTTCACCTGAACCTGGATCACGAGAAAAGCCTACACCTGTTCCACTTGTCTCACCCTTATTTCCAAAGACCATAGATTGTACATTTACTGCAGTTCCCCATGCATCAGAAATATTATTCATTCTACGGTAAACAATAGCTCTTTCATTATCCCAAGAACGGAATACAGCTCCTACTGCCTCAACTAATTGTTTCCATGGATCCGTTGGAAAATCCTCACCAACATTTTCTTTATACCATACTTTATAACGAACAATTAATTCCTTAAGCTCAGAAGCAGGAATTTCATAATCAAGCTTATAATCCTTTTCCTTCTTAAGGTCATCAAGCATTGTATCCATTTCTTTTCTAGAAAAGCCCTTTGCAATGTTCGTAAACATTAAAATAAATCTTCTATAAGAATCATATGCAAAACGCTCATTATTTGTTTCTTTAGCTAAGACTTCAACAGTTTGGTCATTTAAACCTAAATTTAAAATAGTATCCATCATTCCAGGCATAGACACTCTTGCACCCGAACGAACAGAAACAAGTAAAGGATTTTTCGTTCCACCAAAAGTTTTTCCTGTTATTTTTTCTAATTCCTTTAGTTTCTTACTTATTTCATTAAGAAGATCATCTGATAGTTTTTTCCCATCCTCATAATATTTATTACAAGCCTCTGTAGTTATCGTAAATCCCTGAGGTATAAGAATTCCTAAGCTTGCCATCTCTGCAAGACCTGCACCCTTACCACCTAATAATTCTTTTCCTAACCCATGAGCTTCTGTAAATAAATAAACATATTTCTTTTTCATAAACAAACTTCTCCTAAAAACCTAATTCGTATAATATTATACTGCCTGCTACCGCAACATTCAAGGATTCTGTATTTCTCATTGGTATAAAAATATTATCTAAACCTAAAGCATTGACTTCCTTTGAAATACCATTTCCTTCATTCCCTAAAATGATTGCAAGTTTATCTTCTTTTTTAACTTCCTTTAATGGAATTCCATTAACAACATTTGTACCATATATCTTATGGTTTAAACTCTTTACAAAAGCACAAACATCACCAAACAGAAAATTCAATTTAAATATCGCTCCCTGTGAAGAACGAATCACCTTATCATTATAAATATCTACTGATCCTGTCCCAATAAATACTGTATCAAAACCAAAGGCACAAGCACTACGCATTAAGCTTCCCATATTTCCAGGATCTTGAACTCCATCTAAAATTAACACCTTATCAGTAATTTCCGATTTAAATAGCATACTACAAAGACCAATTTCTTTAACAACTGTATCTGTATTGCCTATTTTTTTCATTATAGTTTCAGATACTTGAATATATCCAGCTTTATCTTCTATCGAATATGCTTCTATTAATACTCCTGCAAGTCTTGCCTCTAAAACAAGATGAGATCCTTCAACTAAAAACATTTGTACCTGTTTACGATATTTTGTTTGTTTCAGTTTTAATAATTTTTTTATTTTTGGATTATCTAAAGAACTTATCATAAACACACCTACATAATGGTCTTTCTAACAAAGCGACCAATCGTTCCCTTTGCAGGAGCAATAATTACAAATACATTAGGATCGACTTCCATACAAATCTTTTTAGCCCTCGCAAGCTCATAGCTTGTCAAAATTACAAAAGCATCTCTTTTTTGAGTATGAGTATAGGCTCCTTCAACACTCATTAAAGTAACACCCCGTTTTAATTCCTCCATGATTCGTGTTGATATGGCATCTACATGCTCAGAAATAATATCTAAACGAACAAAGTTATATGCCGTATGTATCTTATCTACAACTATTGAAGTTATAATAATGCGTATGAATGTATACATTGAAATTTCCCAAGCACCTGCAATTGCTCCACCACCAATTAACGCAATTAAGCAGTTAAATATCATTGAAAATGTTCCTATGGATACTCCTTTTTCAATTGATAATGCCTGAGCAATAATGTCAAGTCCACCAGTTGATGTACCAAATCGTAAGGCGATACCATTAGCAAGTCCTGTAATAAGACCACCAATTAACGCAAACAATAATTGATTTTCTTTTGCATTTATTCCAAAAGTATATTCAGGAATCCAGCCCATCATAATGATAGATTGAACAACAACTGATAATAAAGAATATACTGCAAAACGGATAGATACTTTTTTCCAGCCATATACAAATAATGGGATATTTAAAACAAAGGTAAACACACCTAATGGTACAATAACTTTACCCCCAGTACATAAAGCAATAATATCTGACATAATTTGACCAAGTCCTGTAACTCCAGAGGAGTATAGTCCTGCTGGTGTAATAAACCACATAACTCCTAAAGAATATACTATTGCAGAAATTAAAACAATGGAAACATGAAATGATTCTTCTAATACAATTTTTTTATTCATACATTAAACCTCAATATAAAAATAATACATTCCTATTATATCACGATTTTTAATAAAAAAAAGGTGGAATTTTCATCCACCTGTTTAGATTATCTTATTCTTTCTTTTTCTTCATTTCGATAATGACAACATTATCTTCATCTAAAGTTTGGTATTTACTACTTCTTCATAAGCATTGTCTGCTTCTGTGATAACTCTTGTAGTAAATTCATTAAAGAATTTAGCATGCTCTGGATCAATAGCAACTAAAACATCTTCTTTTAATGAGCTAAAGTATTTCATATTCATCTTGATGATAACCTTAGCACTTCCTAGACTACCATGCACATTAACTACATCTCCAAGCTTTTCAACAATTTCTTTTTTCATTGTAAAGGAATGCTTTTTCGCATTTTCAAATAATGAACTCTTATGATAAATCAAATGCTCTGGACGAATTCCATATACTACACGACGTTCTTCATAATTTTTCAAAAGATGCTTTTGTTCAGGTGTTAATGGGATTTTACAATCTGTCTCATCTGGATAGAAATATCCTTTTTCTACTTTACCATGTATAAAATTCATTGCAGGAGTTCCAATAAATCCAGCAACAAACATATTGGTTGGATTTAAGTAAACCTCATTAGGTTCACCAATCTGTTGAATAAATCCGTCCCTCATAACTACGATTCTTGAAGCCATCGTCATTGCCTCAATTTGGTCGTGGGTTACATAGATTGTTGTTGTCCCAACATTTTCATGGATACGTACAATTTCACTACGCATTGCCACACGAAGCTTAGCATCTAGATTGGATAAAGGCTCATCCATTAAGAAAACCTTTGGTCTTCTCACGATTGCTCTACCTAGAGCAACTCTTTGACGCTGTCCACCAGACATTGCTCTTGGCTTTCTGTCCAAATAAGGTGTAAGCTTTAAGATGCGAGCTGCCTCTTGTACTCTTCTATCAATTTCATCCTTAGGAATCTTTCTAAGCTTTAATGCATATGCCATATTATCATACACTGTCATTTGAGGATATAGCGCATAGGATTGAAATACCATTGCTATATCTCTATCTTTTGGAGCAACATTATTCATTAGCTGATCATCAATATAAAATTCACCATAAGAAATCTCCTCTAAACCAGCAATCATACGTAATGTCGTTGATTTTCCACATCCAGATGGACCAACAAAAACGATAAATTCCTTATCTGCAATATCAATATTGAAGTCATGAACTGCATGTACCCCACCATCATATACCTTATTTACATTCACAAGTTTTACTGTAGCCATATTATTTAATCTCCTTTACTACGTTTTCTTTTGTTCCCATTGCTGGAATTGCACCGTACCCAGTTGTTGTATAGGCGCCACATTTACAGGCCATATCTAAAGCTTTAATAAAATCACAAGACTCTAATCCACCTGCAAGTACCTCAGCCAAGAAGGCCCCAAAGAAAGAATCCCCTGCACCAGTTGTATCTACTGCTTGTACCTTATATCCTGGATGATAGTAGCTTTTATTATTACGTAAATATACTCTTGCCCCATGACTGCCATAGGTAACAAGCAACACCTTTAAATCTTTATGAAGAATTTCCTTTACAGCAAGCTCTTCATTTTTTCCTGTGATGAATTCTAATTCATCTAAACCAATTTTAATAATATCTGCATAAGAGATATACTCTTTAACAACACATTTTAGCTCTTCATGATTCTCCCAAAGATTTAATCTTAAATTTGGATCAAAGGCAATTAAAGCCTTAGAGGCTTTTGCCCTTATAATTAAATCGTTGTGAGTTTGTCTAGCAACATCTGTCTTTAAGGCCACACTTCCAAACTCTAAAATATCACTAGGCTGAAACTTTACATTCTTAAAATCTTCTTTTGTAAAATATAAATCTGCAGCCATTTTTCTATAAAAGGAAAATTCTCGTTCTCCATCTTCTTTATAGCTTACAAAGGCTAAAGAGGTATCATATACATTGCTTTTTGAAATATAGCTTACATCAACACCTTCATTTTTCAAAGCCTCAATTAAAAAATCTCCAAACCCATCATTTCCTACTTGAGTCAAGTAAACTGCTTCACATCCTAGCTTCACTGCTTGAACACATACATTTGCAGGAGCTCCACCAGCATTTTTAATAAACTGCTTTGTTTCCTTTAGCGAGCCTGTTCCTACAGATTGAAAATCAATCAGTAATTCACCTATAGAATATAATTTACTCATAGAACTTTATACCTCTAAACGTAACCCCAGTTTGATTAGAATAAAATGCAAAATTCTTATTACTAGCTCCAGTTAATCTTACAGTAAGTGCAACTGCATCATCTAGATAAACTGTCATAATTTCATTATCTATTAATACATTCACTTCATATTCCTTATTTCTAGCATAAACAAAGGATACTGTAGATAATGCACTTCCATAACGAATTACATTTTGGACATTGTTATAACAGGTCAAGCTATTTTTACTAGGCTCAAATGCAATTACAGCACTTCCTAATCGATTGTCAGCACCTTTTACATTGAAGGTAAGACCGAAATCTCCTGTTCTATCCTCTATTGTAAATTTAAAGTTTAATCTTGTTATATTCTTGCTGAGCTTTTGAATACAAGTTGAGTGGAATCCATCTTTATCAAATGATAAGCTATCTAGCTTTTTATTATCTAAAGTCTTATATTCAACTTCTTTAGAAAGATGGTTATAAACATTATCAATCATTACAGCATTTAATTCACCACTTGCAGATTGTGTAATCTTATGTGTAACCAAATTGCCACCCCAGTCAAAATCGCCAGTAAAGCCACCAGTTAAGTTTGCACACCATGCAAAGGCATATAGTTCATCTCCAGCCTTCTCCAATCTACCGGCATAGAATCCACTTGCATCAATACTATCTCTTTCAAACTTCTTCCAATCTTCCTCTAAACTTGTTTTGAAGCGATAATGTGTTACACGATTATCACCTTGTTCACTAAATGCTAAATAGTAAAATCCATTATATTCAATATAGGAAGGACATTCCATATTATAAGAACCATTGTCATTCCAGAAGAATACTCCACAATCCTTCCAATCCTTATGTCCTACCATTAAATCAGTTGCAGAATATTGTTTGATTACACCTGTACCATTAACTCTAGTTGTGATGAGCATATAATAGCATTCATCGAAAGAATCATAATAAACATATGGGTCACGGAAATCATCACAGTCCCCATAGAGATTAAAATCTTCTACCTTCTTCCATGTTTTTTGGTCATCACTTGTGGCATGTCTTACAACCTCAACCCGAGGTAAGCCTGTTCCTTCTGCTGCATTATGACCAGTATAGAAGCAGTGATATTTACCATTTTTATCCTTAATAAATGATCCTGTACCTATCGCTGCATCAGGAGAATTATATTCTTCTTCAAAAGGAATAACTATACCTTCATCCTTATAATGTATATAATCTCTTGTTGTAACACGAGATATTGGATGGTAATACATGCTATTCGTTCCCTTACTATTTTGTAAATGATAAATGTTCATAACGCCATCATCATAAAATGGCATAACATCACCCATTGTAATTGCAAGTGTTTCTTCGTAAGTAGACACTGGATAAAGTGTTCTATCTTTCTCATCTAGTTCTTTCTTTTTAGAACAACCTACGATGAGAACTCCTAACAAAGAGATTAGTAGAAATACACCTATTTTCTTTTTCATTTTTAAACACCTACCTCTTTCATCTGTAGATTACGGACGGCTTCGTTAGAAACTATTTCGTAGTCTCCATCTAAATAAATTCTACTACTTATCGTTTCTTTGCCATTCGCTATAAATACCTCTATACTAGAGACATCTAAAAGTACTCTAATATGACAGCTGCTATATTTTTGATTTGTTCTTCTAATATAGCCATTTTTATTGTTTGCTTGAGTAGTATCAAGATAGAAATAATCCTCTAAGTTCAGCACTACTCTACCATTAGTACCTCTAATTTCAAGATGCCCTTTGTAATATAAATCAAATGACATATCTAAGCAACGTGCACTTGATTGATATTCCTTATAATATCCCTTTAGGCTAACTACTGGGATTTGGTAAATATCATTATCCTGAATCATTAACCTACGAGGAATTGAAAATGCTCCTGTCCAATTATGATTCATTTCATGTGTAGGATATTCTTTTCCCCACATCTCCATCCAGCCTATCATAATAGGCTCACGAACTCCATTGATAAACTGTGGAGCGTAGAAAGCATCTCCTTTATCAATTTCTTTAATAAAATCAACACTCATTTTCCTTTTCTTGAAATCGAGATTACCAACAATAAATATACTGGAATTAATATTTCTAAAATCATTATCTCTATTTTGTACGTGACATCCAGATACAATAATGACATCCTTATCATTCACTTTAAAATAACTCGGACATTCTCCCATATCTCCAAGCTCATAGAATGGTCCAAGCGTAAAGGCATATTCTAAGTGGTCTAAAGAATTTCCTTTTAAAATTACAATGACACCTTTGTTGAGCATAATATCCCTTCCACCTACCAACACATAATATGTATCATCTACAAGAACTGGAAAAGGGTCACGGAAATCAATACGACTAATATTTTCAGGTAAGGTATTATTATCAAAAACACAAACTGGCTCTGAGAAATTTATACCATCCTTTGATTTAGCTAAATAGACCTCTTCTGTTTTTTTTCCATCATGCTCATAGTGCAGGGTATAGATTGCGTTGAGTTCTCCTTCAATTTGGATTGCCCCACCAGAGAAAATGCTTGTATGTAGCTTTAAAGGAACTAAAGCTACTGGTTCATCATGGAATCGAATTAAATCTTTAGAAGTGGAATGTCCCCACAGCATTGTGCCTGGTAAAGTATTAAATGGATTATATTGATAAAACAAATGATATTTACCACCAAAAAATACTAAACCATTAGGATCATTCATCCATCCAACAGGTGGCATCATATGATATCCCAAACGATATTTCTGATTCACTTTCTGTTTTTCTTTTTCTATATATTCATTGATTTCTGAAAAACTTTTCATTTTAACACCATCAATCATATGCACTATTTTTATAAGAAATTTGAATGTCACTAATCTCTATAGTAACATTTTTATTTTTTTGATTTTTTGTTGAACCAAACTGCCAAACAAATACATTATAGCGATCACTACCATCGGCATTACCTACAAAGGTATAAACATTTTCCTCTTCTGTAATTGTAATTTTTGACCAAACCCAAGTTGGATCCCAGCCACCTACAATAGGAGCTGCAAATACAACATCTGTTGGAGCGGAGGCCTTAGCCTTGAAGGTAATTATATAATTACTTCCGCTTCCATCAATATAGAATTCAGGACTAGTAACCTTCTGCATCCAATCTGTATCAGCAAAGGTTTCGATTGTATATTTAAATCCACCTGCAAAGCTCTCAAATTCACAATTAAATCCATCATTCGCATTTGAAAAATCAGATAGAGTGAAATACTCCTTTTTCACTTTATCTAATTGAACTAAAACTCTAAGATTGGAAATAGTGATTTCATTTACACTTGTTCCAGATTGAACATATAACCATAAAGAGCCTTTGTTTTCTTCCGTCACTTTATAGGATACCTCATGCTTAGTTGTATGCTGGTTTCCTTCAACAAAAATGGTATCATATTTTTTCTCATCCCATTGTTGATTTTGAAGAACAACTTCACAATTTTCAAGTTCTTTTCTTTCAATATCGAAAGAAACAATATACTCTACACCAATTTCCATAGAAATATTTGTAGAAAGGAACATTCCACCACGCCAAATAGCTGAGGAAGCTTCTGTAATTTCTAATTTAGCAGATTCTTCACCGGCAACCTTAAATGCATTTCCTTTTGTACCATCAAATCTTCCTTCAACCATAAATCCATTTAAAAGATCTTGATAGCCTGTTTCTTGGGGTCTTTCTAGCTCAGCACCCTTGAACTCACAATTCACTTTTTCTCCTAAAGCCCCAAGCAATAAAGAAATTGTAATAAAGTTCTTCGCATCTGTTCTATATTTAAATTCAATGGTATTATCTCCAACTAAAATATTCTTCTCATCAGCAAGATGACCATCTACGCAAATACGAATTTTACCAGCAGTTTCTGAGGATAAGAAATATCTAAAGGTATATTCATATCCCTTATCTAACTCATAGACTCTATTTAGGGAAACATCTTCTGCAACCTCACAATTATGAGCAACTATAGAATATATATTATTATACATTCCACCTTTATCTAAAAGTGCATGTCCTGCAGCTTTAGTATAAAAGCCATTTGTAGCAGCAAAGTTCATATAGACATCTCTATCAACAACTATAATATCTGCAGTCTTACTTGCCTCATTTCCTTTGCTATCTTTAACTGCATAGCTTGCCTTATAGCTTCCTGCCTTGTCAAAATTAGCATAGCCATTAAATACATTCACATGAGGTGTTATAGATATATTCATACTTGCAGTGATATCTCCATCCTCTTTATCATAGGCAATAACACCATTTAATAAGTCTACTGTACTATTTACAATACACTCAATCCCTGCTGTTCCTTCTATTACTGGTTCTGTATCCACTTCTGTGTTCCTACAGCCAACTACAAATAGAAGACCTATAAGAGGGATTAAACCTAATTTTTTCTTCATCTTCATTCTCCTCATCATTGATTCTCTATTTCAGATAAATATTCATCTTCATCGAATTCTTTCTTTAAATCCTCAACAGTTACACCTAAGACCTTTGCCTTAAGCTTGTAGAAATTTTCTAACATTAATTTTTGACTCAATAGAGTTACAAAATAAAATGTTAAAGGTATTACATAGGGAAAGTATATTACAAGAAGTACAATTCCAACTACGATTACTAAAGCAAAGAATGTATTCTTTAAATTTCCCATCAATAGCATAAAGCCATTGTACAACAATTGTCTAAAATTTACATTCATATGTACAATAATCGTTGGTGCAGTAATTAAGTAAAAGATTCCTATAATTAATGCGACATAACTCACAACTAGTATGAAATAATTTTTGTTTTCTAAATGATTATTGAAGTAAAAGATATTTAAAATAGAAACAAAGAGAATCACAAGCTGAAATAGTGTATAAAAGATTAATATTCTCCAATTCTCTTTCATAATGATAAAAATATTTCTAAATCTTCTAGAATGGATATCTTTCTTAAAATATCCTGTAACTCCAACAACCATAGGGACAAACGGAATAATTAAAGCTAGAGATACTATTAATAGAATTGTAACAACGAAAAATTCCAAAACATAATCACCAAATATTTGTAATTTCACATTCATCCCTCCTCTTTTCTTTATTACTTTATTGCTTCTAAGTAACGATCATATGCATCCTGATTGATTTTTAATATTGTATCAATTGCCGCTTTATTGTTTTCAAGGAATTTTTGCCAAGATTCCTTTGATGGCTTTTCTTTTGTAATACTCTTTGTCATCCAATTTAATATGTTATTTCCTAATGAGGCTTCACTTACATTTAATTGATTTAATTCCTCTTCAGTATAATTTAAATTAGGAATACCAATAGCACCCTTATAGCTATATGGCTTAACAAATTGATTTAAACGATTTAATCTAAGTTGAGCACGAGATTCCATCTCTACTGAATTATCCCATTCATTTTGAGTAAGATATACTACACCATATGGTGCATTTTTCATACGGAAGTCATCTGCACTTTGAACTCCATGATCATCGTTAGGAATTAACTTATTATCCACCTTTTCACTTTTAAATGCTCCGGCTTCTATAGAACCATAATTTAATTGTGCTGAATAATCTGGCTCAAAGAATTTGTCAAAGTAAGATAATAATCCTGCCTTATCTTGACAGCTATCTAAGATAACACAAGCTCCCTTCTCAACCTCAAGCTCATTACTTACACCTACATAGCGATTCCCATCTGTATTTTTAAGTGGGCGAACAATGATATAGTCCTCAGGATTAGCAACAACGGTCTCTTTTTCCCACCAATAGAAGGAACCATAAGAACCATTTTGTCCCTTAGCTAGGAAGGTATCCTGATCCTGTGTGAAGGATGCAGAACGAATTAAGCCTTCACTATACCAGCTATTTAATTCAACAATCGCATTGAACCATGCTTCATCTCGAATTGTAAAGGTTACCTTATTATCAATAATTGTCTTGTGCTCTCTATTCTCAGCAACTCCAAAGGAAGCAATCAAATCAGATTCATTTCCTTGCCAGCAATTACTAACAAAGTTTAATGGAACAATACCATCCATTTTATTAAATACACGAAGAATTTCTTTGAATTCATTTCTAGATAAATCTAGGCCATCTACTAAATCTGATTCCTTTAAGCTCTTCACTGGCATAGTGCCTGACTGAATCATACTAGCTAAAAGCTTTTTATTAATAAACAATAGATTTGGATAAGCCTTTAATCCCATTTCCTCAACTCTTGGAAGAGAATAGATATGACCATCTGGAGAAGTCAATGCTTCTTTAATATCTGGTCTATCCTCTAAGATTTTTGAGAAATTAGGCATAGACTTTAAATACTTGTCTATCGCAACAATTCGATTTCTCTTTCCATAATTATAAAGCTTTAGATTAGAAAAACCTGAATGATAGATTGCATCTATTCCACTGATACCTACTGGATCAGGATTGTTGCTGTATTGCATAGATGTATTATACACCCAGTATACATCTTTCCCAGTTTCCTTTGCAAGCTTTTGAAATACAGGCATACTATTATAATCCTTAACTGAATCTTCCTTTACAGATAATATCGTAAAGTCATGCTCATCAGTATTAGCATTTGTCTTACCTAAGCTACAAAAGAGGATAACACCGACAAACCAAAACAATGCTACTGAAGCATAAATTATAATTTTTCTCATGCTGGCCTCCTTTATTTAAATGATCCAACTAAAACACCTTGCCCAAAGTGCTTTTCAATCATTGGATAAACAATCAAAATTGGTAAGGTTGAAATAATAATTGAAGTGAATTTAATTTGAGTCGCAGTTCTCATTTGCTCTAATACAACATCTCCTTCTCCACCACTAGAAGCATCTAGCAAACCATTTAAAACAGTTTGTAGTGGATAGAATTGTTCTTCTATACTAAAGATATATGCATCAATATAATTATTCCAATGTCCTACCGCATAGAATAAAACCATAACACTGATAATTGATTTTGCAATAGGCAATACTAAATCAAAGAAAATTCTAATTTCTCCTGCTCCATCAATTTGTCCTGCCTCAAGAATTTCATTCGGCACATTTGAACTAAAGAAGGATTTACACATAAATACATTGTAAACACTTACTCCACCACCAATAATTAAAATGAGGGGATTTTGATATAGTCCTAAGCTACGACAAATAATTACATAAGGAAGTAAGCCACCACCAAAGAACATTGTGATGATAAGTAGTGGCATAATGACCTTTCTAAATGGTAAATAATCTCTAGATAAAGCCCAGCCTGCTGGAATAGTTAACGCAATATTAAACAACGTTCCAAACAAGGTATAAACTAACGTATTAAAATAACTACGCCAAATATCATCTCTTTGAAATAATTTTGCATATCCACTAAAGGTAATCTTAACTGGATATAGCCAAACATCACCTGTCATTACTGCATCAGGATCTGAAATAGAGGCTATAACAATATAGTAAAGAGGGTAGATTACAATAATTGCTAGAAGAATTAATATAAACCAGCAAATGACATAATAAACATAATCTGTTTTACTATCTTTAATTTTATTCTTTTTCTTTAAAGCTTTTATTTCTTCCATTTCCATATGATTACACCTCCTACCACATACTATGATTAGATAGCTTCTTTGAAATAGTATTTGCAATAATAAGAAGCGCTACATTAATTACTGAGTTAAATAAACCGGCTGCAGTACCTACACCATATTGGCCACCTAATAAACCATAGGTATACACATAGGTAGATAAGATTTCACTTGTTCCGATATTACCACCCGTCTGCATCAATAATACCTTTTCATAACCACAGCTCATTAAATTACCTACAGATAAAATCATTAACATAACGATTGTAGGAGCAATGGCAGGTAAATCTACACTAAATATTCTTCTAAAACGAGAAGCTCCATCAACCTTTGCAGCCTCATGAAGTGTAGGATCTACTCCTGCAAGAGCTGCTAAGTAAATGATAGCTGACCATCCAAAATCTTGCCAGTTTCCAGAGAAAATGAACAAAGGACGGAAGGCACTTTCATTTAAGAACAATTGTAACCCATTGACATCTCCACCTAGCTTGATACTGATTTGATCTAATAATCCATCAGAACCAAAGATCAATTTCATCATACCAACTAATACTACTAAGGATATGAAGTGTGGAGCATAATACAAAATTTGAAATCCTTTTTTTGCCTTCTTCTTTGTCAAGGAATTTAATAATAACGAAACGATAATAGGAAGTGGAAATCCTACAATAAATCCTAAGATACAAAGTAGGAAGGTATTTAAGAAATACTTTCCAAAGTTCGGATTTGCGAAGAAGGTATGGAAATTCTCAAAGCCAACCCATTTCGTATCGGAACCAATAATATTATCTCCTGGGATATAGTCTTGGAAGGCTACTAATATACCATACATTGGAGCATAACAGAAAATAATGATATAAACTAATGCTGGAATGATGAATAATAAAATCCATCCTCTTTTCTTAAAATTAGCTTTCCATTTATCCCATTTAGAGGCTTTAGGCATCATAGATAAATCGGTATAATCATCTTGAGTATTCTCTTGTTTTAAATTAGGTGCTGAATCAAGCTCTAATACATCATTACTCATGTTTCTTGCCTCCTTTATCTTTCCTATACTTTTTATAAACTGTGAATCCAACATAACCAAGAATTATCGTTAAAAATATTGAAATATCTACAAAGAAGAAGATATGATTAGCCTTAGTTGTATCCTCGGGTAGATTCTCAATTACTTCAACAATACTAAACTTTTGACTAGGTCTTCCGTTTTCAGTATAAATTGTCACAGTATGTGATCCACTGACTAAGGAAGAAATCAATTCATTAGATAAACTTAAAGCATTATTCTCTAAAGTATAATTCTTAACCAATATTCCATCTACATAAACTTCTTTGATTTGACTTGCTCCCTCTACTGTAAAAAAAACCGTATCTGTACTAGAAAATTCTGTTTTTTCAAATACTATTTCTGCTTCTTCAAAGGACATCGTAATCCTCTTATCTACCCAGCCAGCAGATGTTACAATTCTAAATAGATATTCTTTATCTGATGCAAGAGTATGTAAATACTTTTCGGATATTGTTAATACACCATTTTCGAATGTATAATCAGCAGAAGTTAATTTATAGCTGTTATCTGCAACATTAACAACCTTTTCAACAGCATCCTCTACTTTAATCTTTACTGAGCCTTCTCCTTCAAAATGAATTCCTTCATCTAGAGTTAATGTAATATTATTGAAGGTGGTTGAAGAATTATACACATTAAGACCTAGCATTCCACCAGTATAATCATCTAATAAGTAATATAATATTGGTGTTGTTTCATCATTTATTTTTACTGAAATAGTTTTATCTGCAACAGCAACAGAAAGCTTACAGCTTCTATTACCTTCAAAATCATATTCTGCTACTTTTAAATCGCCAAGACCAGCACGCCATAGCTTAACCATATTATCCTTAAAATCAACAGTAGCGACTACATAATCGTGGAAGTTTTTGCTTAAACCAAATAATAATCCTGCTGCTTGTCCTTCTCCTCCTGCAGTGATTGACGCACTGTAAGTAAAATCATTCACGGATTGTTCACTGAATAAGAATGCATCTCCTGTGTAATCTAAAACCAATCCTCTATCTGTCTCATAGGAATATCCAAATAATGAGGAGGTATATTTTACATCACTTTCTAGTCCTAAACTATACACATAAATGTCAATTACTTCATTATTTACAAGGATTTTAGCAGTTCCCGGTTTTACGCCTTTAACAATGGCTACATTGCCATCTTGATAAAGCTCTACAACATCTGCACCTTCACTGATAAAATAGTTCACTTCAATATCCTTAGCAAAGGATGATGTTACGATCATCTTCATTTGATTTACAGTTAAATCTAATTTATGTGGTGCAACAATTGTTTCATCCTGGGCAGTAACATCTCCATAAATACTTCCCATCTTCCAAATATTAGCTTTAAGATTTATATCTGCATCTGTCTTTAAACTCATTTTATTTGAAATAGCTGAAGGGAAGATTGCTGAGAATAAGCTATACTCACCATTTTGAATAAATACACTGATAAATGCTCTATCAAGTAATATTCTTAAAGATAATTTTCCATCCTTTAAATCTACATTTGGAATTACATTCTTCCAATTATAATAAGGAGTATTCTCTGCCAATAAGGAGCTTTCTTTTCTATCAAAAATAAATTCTTTTGTTTCCTTATTGTAAGTCATTTTTACCTTTTCAGCAACACTCTTACGAAGCTCTAGTTGAATTTCATTGGCTTCACTCTTACTAAAATCAAATTCCAATTCTAAATCTGCAATGTCTGCAGATACATCCTTTAAGGCATTGATGCCTTTTTCAAGAATATCATTATATTCAAATAACTGATCCTGTCTTAAATCTTTAAATTGACTTACTGGCTTACGAGTTAATGTATATCCAGTACTATCCTTTACTAAATTCATTTCACATGCAATGGTTAACCCACCATTATGTGTTTTTCTAAACTCTTTATAGCTATCCACATTCTTCCAGCAAGCTGACCAGCTTAAGCCATATACCTTTCCATCAGGAGAGTTATTGAAGGATTGAAAGGCATAGCTATCTAAGCCTTCACTTAAACGCCTTAATGGTTGAGATGCAACAAATAGACCATCTTCATTTAATTCACCTACTGTATAATACTCTGCAGGATAGAAGGTTTCATCTCTAGAGGTTTGATTGAACTTATGACTATTCGGTTTATCCTCAGGAGACATAACAAGAGCATATTTTAATTTACCATCAACTGTATAGCAGGATAGATCTGGGCATTCTCCCCAGAAGCCTGTTTGTCCAAGATATTCCCAATCCTTTAAGTTGGTTGAAGCATACATTCTTACTGCCCCACCACCAACGACCATAAGCCATTTATTATGCGCCTCACTCCAAAAAACCTTAGGATCACGGAATTCATCATCCCCAAGACTTCCTTCATTATTTCCTGAAAGAATCTCTCCATAAATTTGGAAGCTTGTTCCCTCATCCAAGCTATATGCTAGAATTTGTCTTTGCATATCCGCTGGTTGAGTTAGAATTGCAATGATACCATGACCTTCTTTAAGAGTGCCATCTACCATCTCAAATAAACCACTAGTATTCTTTTCATCATAGACTGCACTACCAGAAAACATCATATTATATTCTCCCTGATATGCTGGTATAGCAACGGGTTGTTCTTTCCAGTTGACTAAGTCCTCGCTAGTTGCATGTCCCCAGCTCATATTTCCCCAAGCATTATCGGTATGAGAAGTACGATGATCCCAATTATATTGATAATACATATGATATGTCCCATTTACATAGATCAACCCATTTGGATCATTATTCCATCCTTCTTTTGCTGAATAAGCCAATTGATTTCTATAGGCCTCTCCATATTCAGTTTTTTCATCACTTGCAGTAGCATTTACGCTGAGCAGTATCAACCCTACAAGGAATGCTGCTGCAAGAATAAACTTTCTATAACTCATTATTTTTTTCAAATTAAAACCACCTTTTAAATTGAATTTTTTCACTCTTAAAATATGGAAAGCTCTAGATTTCCATTTGGCCAAGCTCCCTCTACTCCACCTGCTCCATTAGAGAAGATAAAATAAATTGTATCTCCTGCATTCAAATTAAATTGAAGTAATCTTTCTAATTCCTTTGAATCAGGGTTATTATGGAAGCTTGGATTGCTGTAAAGTGTGCCTTCACTATTCTTTACACCAATACGCAGGTCTAATCTTGTGGTATCTGTACCACCTACAAATTTTAAGCTTACTACAACATGAGTATCTTCTGTAACTGTATAAGCAATACCTACCATAGCTTCAGCATTCATCCAATCATTCTTGATTTCTATACTAGGAGCTACCCAACCATCATTATTTCCATTCTTTTCTGTTGCAGGAACAAAATCAAAGGTTTCATCACCCCAATGATAATCAATAGTTCCATACTTCCAAGTACCATCTGCAGTTTCTAAATTGAAGTCACTTCTATAATCAGCTGAAGGCTTTCTTAAATTAATATTTAAATTGCCATTTGGCCAAGCTCCCTCTACTCCACCTGCTCCATTTGAGAAGATAAAGTAAATTGTATCTCCTGCATTCAAATTAAATTGAAGTAATCTTTCTAATTCCTTTGAATCAGGGTTATTATGGAAGCTTGGATTGCTGTAAAGTGTGCCTTCACTATTCTTTACACCAATACGCAGGTCTAATCTTGTGGTATCTGTACCACCTACAAATTTTAAGCTTACTACAACATGAGTATCTTCTGTAACTGTATAAGCAATACCTACCATAGCTTCAGCATTCATCCAATCATTCTTGATTTCTATACTAGGAGCTACCCAACCATCATTATTTCCATTCTTTTCTGTTGCAGGAACAAAATCAAAGGTTTCATCACCCCAATGATAATCAATAGTTCCATACTTCCAAGTACCATCTGCAGTTTCTAAATTGAAGTCATTTCTAAAATCTGCTTGAGCTAAAATCCTTCTAGTATCTACACCTACTGCATCACAGCGGCTACAATGAATCGTTTCTAGACCATCTGCATATAGGGTAGCTACTTGAGTTACCAGCCAAACAGAAAAGTCATGACCTAAAGCACCTATTTCTTCTTTAGTAGTATAATCACAATTCTTACATGCTTCATATGCAGCCCAACCTACTTCTGTACAAGTTGGATCTTTTGCATCTTGTGATTCTAAATCATGAGATGCAGGAATGACTAAAGAATCCTCTGTTACTTCTTCTTTGTCCTTGTTAAAATATGTATTACATACCAAACATTCGTAATGTGCTTCCAAACCAGCTGTTGTACAAGTCGGTGCTACAGAGATTAACTCACCATAATTATGTCCTGTTGCAGGAATTTCAGTATCATCTTTCTTATCATCACAGCCTAAACAATGATGTGACTTACTTCCTACCCCTGTACAAGTAGCTTCTTTATCTACTGTCCATGCAGTGTCATATTGATGAACATGTCCTACTACAGGAATTGTTCCTGTTTCCTTATGACCACAAACACTGCATTCTCTTTCCTTAAGTCCAGTTTCTGTTTCTGTAGCATCTTTTAGAACCACCCAATCTTTATAGCTATGTCCTGTTGCAGGAATTACAGTATCACCTATCTTATCATCACAGCCTAAACAGTGATGTGATTTACTTCCTACTTCTGTACAGGTTGGTGCTAAATCCACAGTCCAGTCTTCTGAATATCTATGATTTGCTTTAGAAGCTTCCTCCTTTGTTTTAGGACAAACAGAGCACTTATAAATCGCTGTTCCATCTTCTGTACAAGTTGCACTATCGCTAACAAGTTCCCATTGATGTGCTTCTACATCAATCTTAGCTTCACAATCCTGGTGTCTATCACATGTATACCAATGTTCATTATCATCAAATTCAAGCTCTCCTTTTCTATGATTTAAAGCAGGAATTACAACTTCTTCTTTATAATCACAAACAGTACAGTAAATCTCTCTTAATCCATCTTCATAAGCTGAAGCCTCTTTTAGAACCTTTCCCTCAACAATGGTATGCTTTTCCTTTTGTATTTCAACATTACAATCCTCGTGTGCCTCACATTCAAACCAGTGATACTCACTATTAGATTTATAATCTGCACCTTTTTTGTGAGGAACAGAATCTGTAACTCTTGTAGACTTATAATCACATGTAGAACATTTTGTTATCATAATGCCCGTTTCATAAGCTGTTGGTTCTTGCTGAACCTCTAAGTCTACCATAACGTGTTCTTCTTTTTCAAACTCCGTTCCACAAACTGTACAATACAAAAAATGTCCTAAAGAAACATATTTATAAGTTGTACTCTTTTTGTGTTCTATTGTTCCAGTATGCTCTGTCTTTGTTGTTTTACATTTGCTACAGGTATACTCCATCTCCCCTTCAGAAACACAAGTAGCCTCACTTTTCACAACGCCATTATCCCAATTGTGTTCACATTCCTTTTTCCCACAGGAAACAAGAAAAAATGTGAAGCTTAAAAACATAATACTACACATAAAAGAAATAAATACTTTTCTCATAGAATTTCCTCCTAATATTCGATTTTTATATAATGAAAGCGCTATACTTACACAATGATTATAAGAAAACTTTTGACTAAAGTCAATGTAAGGTTTTGCCAATGTGCATTTGCACAAAAATTTTGCATTTAAATTGTGCAAATGGCAAAATTTTGTTTGACCAAACACGATTTGTGTCATATAATAAAAGAAAAAGATACCTAGGAGGTCCTATGAAAAAAGCCATTACTATAAAAAGCATAGCTGAAGCATTAAATTTATCTAGAAATACTGTATCAAAGGCTCTAAATGGACAATATGTGCCAGAAAAAACCAGAGAACTCGTATTAAGCAAGGCACAGGAATTGAATTACAAATCCTTAAGCACAGCAAATATAGTTTTTTCTGATAAAAAATATCGTATATTATTGGTATCTGCAAGACCTCTAAATAATATTAATTTTTATATCTCGCTAGTTAGTTCAATAGAAAATTACTGTTTTGAAAGAAATTATGAATTTTTTCAATATATTTTCAACAACAAAAAGAACTCCTTCTCAAAATTCAGTGACTATGCAAAGGAGTTGAATGTAGATGGAATTATAGCTATGGAATGTTTTGATAGAGATTTTATAACCAATCTTTTAAAGCTAAATATTCCTATATGCTTTCACGATTTTTCTTATACTCCACAAACTAACTACAAAAATTATGATCTAATATGTACTAACGATGAGCAATCCATATCTAATTATGTTAAACATCTTCATAAAAAGTATAATCTTAGTCGCTATACCTTTGTAGGAGATAGCAAGCATTGTCATAGCTTTAGAAAAAGATACACTGGCATGTTGATAGGTTTAAAAAACATAAGAATCTCTCACTCTTCTTCCGAGGATATAACTTTTTCTGAAAATAATTTTAATTATGGAGACCCACAAGCTCTACAAGAGGCAATTTCAAAGCTTGAAGAACTGCCAGAGGTATTCATCTGCTGTAATGACTTTGTAGCTAGAAATGTATGCCTAGCCCTTAAAAATATGAATCAAGAGGTTCCTGGTGATGTTTTAGTGGTAGGCTTTGATAATGCGGCTGAAGCATATTCTCTTTCCCCAACTTTAACTACCTTCTCCTTAGATCCACATTTTTTAGGTTCAGAGATACTTAGAACACTTATTCATAGAATAGAAAATCGAAAAGTTCCTTCTAGATTTATAACGATATCAACAGATGTAATATCTAGAGAATCCACAAATCGAAAAATTTAAGAACAACAAAAAAGGTGGAATTTTCATCCACCTGCTTTTTATATAAGTACTAATTAATTATTACTACTTTTCTTCCCCTTTTGATATAACTTCTTAGTCATCGTTCCGCCTACTTTACCATTTTCAGAAGCAGTAGCATTTTTGCCAGGTTGAATACCTAACTCGTTTGCAACCTCTTGTTTTAAGTTTTGAGTATTCGTAGTTTGTTTTGCACGAGATACAGCCTGCTTTGTCATCTTTCCACCAACTCTACCGTTTGCTTTTGAGGATTTAGAAGCAGTATTAGAAGACTTTGTGTTTTTCTTACTTGTTGCCATAATTTCACCTCCTCGCAGTATTTATTGTTGCCGAGGGTAGACAAAATTATACAAGTTTATTTATTTTTTAATGCAGCAATAACCTCGCGAACTTCTAAGCCAAGCATTGATAAATCAATGTCACTATCCACATCTATTGTTATACTATTTGTATGCTCAACTGCATCATTTACCATTGACTCATAATCGAATGCTTTTTCATAGGCTTCACACTTCTCTATTCTTGGGGCAGTTGCAGGAGCCTTAGGCACATAGACCGTACAGCAGTCCTCAAATGGTTTAATAGAAATATCATAACACTCCATCTTTTTTGATATTGCAATAATATCCAACTTATCATAGGTACATAAAGGTCTTAGTACTGGGATGTTTGTTACAGAATTAATTGTATTCATACTTCTTAAGGTTTGACTTGCTACCTGTCCTACAGATTCTCCGTTAATAATACAAAGACAGCCCTTCTTTTCTGCAAGCTTACTTGCAATTCTATACATCATTCTACGCATTATCGTAATATTATAGCTTTCTAAAACATTGTCAAGTAGAGCCATATGTAGTTCTTTGAAAGGAACCATATGTAAATTGATTTTATTCTTAGGTGCATAACGTGCCATAATCTTAACAAGATCAATAACCTTTTGAGCAGATTCAATGGAGGTCAGCGGTGTAGATTCAAAATGGATACATTCTACTTCTACTCCCTGTTTCATTGCAAGATAGCCTGCAACAGGAGAATCTATTCCACCAGAGAGCATTAAAAGACCTTTACCTGCAACACCAACAGGATATCCACCCATGGCTCTAACCTCAGTATTATATAGATAACAAGAGTTTCCCTTTAACTCTAAATGTAAAGTAACCTCTGGATGATGCACATCTACATGAAGAAGCTTATGATTTGCAAGTACATAACCTGCAACTTGCTTCGTTACCTCCATAGAATGAAGAGGATAATTCTTATTAGCTCTTCTTGTTTCTACCTTAAAGGTAATATCCTTATTTGCAATTTCCTTCATTAGTTCTAAGGCAGTTGTTTTAATTTCCTTTAAATCATTACTACATTTCACAACAAAGGAATAGGAAGAAATTCCAGAAACATATTCTAAACGCTTTACAACACGTTCTGCAGGCACATCATTTAAATGAATATAAATACGATCATGTGTATTTTCAATTTCTACATTTAAGCCCTTCATTTTTAGAGCCATAAGCTCAAAAAGCTTTCTTAAAAACTCCTTTTGATTTTTTCCTTTAAGAGTTAAATCACCAAAGCGAACTAAAATTTGATTGTAAAGCATAATAACACCTCGCATAAATTATACCAAAAACTCAAACTTTTTCAATGGAAAACTAATTGAATTCATAGTATAATGAAACTATATGGAGGAATAGACAATGACAAATTATAAAGAAATCCTACAAATCTTACCTGCATTAATTGAGGATAATACCTACGATATGACAGTCCTAGCCAATACAAGCGCTCTACTCTTTGAGCATTTAGAGCAAATCAATTGGGTTGGCTTTTATATGAATAAAAATAATTCTCTTCTTCTTGGACCTTTCCAAGGTAAAGTTGCTTGTACAACTATTCCTTTTTGTAAAGGTGTATGTGGTGCTTGTGCATCTTCATTAAGAACCATACTCGTTCCTAATGTACATGAGTTTAGGGGACATATTGCATGCGATAGTGCTTCTAATAGTGAAATCTGTATTCCTATATTAGTTCACAACAAGCTATATGCTATCTTAGATATAGATTCACCTATTTTAAACAGATTTAATAAAGAGGATCAAAAACATTTAGAGAACATTGCTAAAATTATTGTTACACAATTAGAAAAAATCATTTAAAGGAAAAGAGTTTGCCATTATTTATTAGAACACATTCAAACTTCTAACGACAAACTCTTTTTATTTTCTATAAACTAGGGAAGATTTTTTGTTTAAGTTATTTAAAATATCTTCATAATTATATTTCCCAGCAGCAACTCCTAAAGCCATATCCTCTATTTCTGCATCACTAAACTCTAAAGCAATACCATTTACCTCTAAAAAGATAAGCATGATAAGTATTCCAATTCTTTTATTTCCATCTATAAATGGATGATTTGAAACCAGTCCAAAACCAAGACGAGCGGCTTTTTTAAAGTTTCGTAGGGAATAATTCAACACCACCAAAGGTTTGATATGGGGCTTCTATTGCTGAATCTAGCATAGTTTCATCTCTTATTCCAAAGGACCCTCCTGTAGTTTCTACCATCATTTGATAAATCAAAAGTATTCTTTCTTTAGTAAACTTAATCATTTGGCAAGCTCCATAAAGGCTTGAAGATGTCTTATTAAAATTCGTTTAGCCAAAATCACAATCTTTTCATCTTCTGTAATATCTAAATGTTGATTTACATCAATAATAATATATTTAGGCTTATTATTTTTCATAATAACAGCTTTTCCATATTGATCAACTGTTTTAACAGCTTTAGAAAAGTTTTGATTTGCTTCTGACATAGATATAATCTGTTTCGTATCAATAATCATTCATATCTCTCACTTTCTTTATATTTATATTCAAAATCTAGGATAAAAACAACCTATTTTTAAACAAAAGTAAAAAACACTTGCTATAAAGTAAGGTTTATAGTTTATACTAAAAGGGAGGTGAGGTAGTCTGAAAATAAAATAGTTATAATCTAAACACGGGGATAAAAAAGGCATAGTT
>JAMPGQ010000028.1 GCA_023663825.1 Anaeroplasma bactoclasticum | reverse complement strand
CTTTTCTAATTCGTCGTTTCTTTTCGTCATATATAGTTTTCAAAGACTAAAAATTAGGTCACATTTTTTAGCGACCTTGTTTATGATACTACAAAATTATAGCAAAGTCAATATAATCTCGAAAAAAATTACAAAAATATTGACTAGAAAATCATTTCTGTTTTCCTAGTCAATTTCATACATTTCAACATTATAAAGTATGCTTTAATAAGCTAGAATATTCCTCATTAGATAAATATTTTGGTGCAATATCAAACACTGTCTTACAACCATAGTTGCTTTCCTTAGAAAGACGATAACAAGCTCTAGCATAAGCCACCATAACACTACCTGTAAATTCTGGATTAGAATCTACCTTTAAACTAAATTCTAATTTATGCTTTACTCCGTCCGTTGTATTTCCTGTACGAATGACAAAGCCACCATGAGGAATACCTTTGTGATTTTTATCTAATTCCTCTTGAGAAATAAAATGTACATAAGTGTCATAATCAGCAAAATAATTTGGCATTGTCTTTATCGCCTCTTCCACTTCAGATGGATTAGCTTTTTTATCTAACACTACATAACAATCTCTCAAATGCTTATCTCGAACAGTCAAGCTAGGATTTTTACCACTACGAACTAACTCTAAGGCTTCTTCCTTAGGGATGGTATATTGTCTAGCATCTAATACACCTGGAATTCTTCTTATGGCGTCACTATGGCCTTGGCTAACTCCTTTACCCCAAAAGGTATAGTCTATACCATTAGGAAGTATTGCCTCCATTAATATTCGATTCAAAGAAAATAGACCTGGATCCCAACCTGTAGAAATAATTGCTACTTTTTTATTTTCTTTTGCTCCCAAATCCACATTTTGATAATGAGTATAAATGTTTGCATGAGTATCAAAGCTATCTACAACATTAAAATGTTTCGCAAGTGCTGGTGTTTGAGTAGGTAAATCTGTTGCAGATCCTCCACATAAAACCATCACATCTATTTTATCTTTAAAGCTTTCAATGCTATCCATTCCATATACAGGCGTACTACTATTAACCTTCACATCCTTAGGATTTCTTCTAGTAAAGATTCCAACAAGCTCCATATCTGATGCTTGTAAACAGGCTGCCTCTACACCTTTTCCTAAATTACCATAACCACATATTCCTATTCTTATCATATAATTCTCCTCATTTTTCATCTACTCTTTTTATTGAGTCATTTTTATCAAACCCATTTGGAAAACGAAGTTTAAGTTTAGTTATATTCTTTTCTAAAACTTCCTCCAAATCTACATCTACTGCAGTACAAGCTTCTGCTAAATACCAAGCAATATCTCCAAGTTCTTTTATAAAATCCTCTTTATTAAATTCGTGATTTTGAAATAAATGTTTTTTTACTAAATCTGTTGCTTCCCCTGCTTCTCCACATAACCCCATAACTGCATTAACTAAAATGTCTTTTTTATCTAATGCTTTATTTAATGTTTTCATTGCAAGCTCTTGATATTCGTTGATTTCCATAAGTTCTCCTTTTACAAAAGAAAATACCTTCTTGCAAGGTATTTCCAAAATTAACGATTGATTCGTTTTACTTCAGTGTAGGCCATAATGAAAGGTCCAACACCCTTAGCATCATTTTCTACAATTGGCTCTGACATATAATACTCATATGTACCATCACGTCTAAGATTTTTTTCTGGTCCAAGACCAGCAACTAAGCAAATACCACCTAAATTTAAATCATCATTTTTTACTGTTAAATATGTATTACAGATTCCCTCAAAAATTTCTAAACCAATATTTTGATATCTAGGAGGTAAAGCCTTTAAACGAACACCTTTTAATATAGCATAAGCTACCATACTAGACCCAGAAGTTTCTAGATAATTTCCTTCTCTTCCTAAGAAATTTGGAACCTGATAGAACATCTTAGATTTCGGATCCTGTACCTTTAAAATACTATCCACAGTTTCCTTAAACATTTCCATAATTGTATGACGTTCATCAAACATCTGTTCATCCATATATTCATAAACATCAATTAATGCAACAGTAAACCAGCCTAAAGATCTTAACCAAAAGTTCTTAGATAATCCTGTCTTAGGGTCTGCCCAAAACATTGTCTTAGAACTATCATAGCCATGATAATATAAACCCGTCTTAGGATCTCTCATAATATCATAAACATTTTTAAATTGTTGTACGATATCACTATAATTTTGCATTTTGTTTAATTGTGTTTCATAGCGCGTATAGAAAGGCTGCATCATATATAATCCATCTAACCAAACCTGATTCGGATATATCTTCTTATGCCAGAAGTTTCCTTCCTTAGTTCTTGGATGTGTAAGAATTTGTTCATGAACAAGTTCAATTGCTTTTAAATATTTTTCTTCCTTTGTATAAGCATATAAATCAAAAAGCACACGTGTTTCAGAAACATCATCTGTAGAATACTTTTCCTTTTCATAACCTAAAATGGTTCCATCCTCATGAACATAATAATCTACAAAATTCTTAACAAATGAAAGATATTTCTCATCCTTTGTAGTTTTATATAGTTCTAATAGGGATACCATCATACACCCATCAATATAATTCCATGCAGGTTTTTTACCTTGTTTGATTGCTTCAATATTCCATAAAGGCATATCTGGCTTTGATGTCATAAGCTTTTCAATATAACTGTCAATGATTTTGTACATAGTTTTCCTCCAAGTATTTTAGTTACTTCTATTATACAAAAACCATTTCCTTTTTACAAGAAAATTAAACTAAAAGCTTATTTAAAAATAATGCCGACTTAAAATTTGTTTTTAGTACATTTTCTTCATTGATAAAAATTTTTGATTCCTTTAAGGGATAAAATTCTAAAGATTTAAAAAGTTCTTCTATTTGACTACATTCTGCAATACATAATAGCATCCTTAATCCTTTTTCTCTAGCACTGTCCTCTAGAACATGTAAAAGCTCTTCTAGGCTCTCTAAGGATAAAACCTTTTTAAAAACAAAATATCGTATTAAACCCTTATCTGTAAACTCCTCAAAGGATATACAACCTACAATCTTATCCTCATCGTAAGCAATACACGCATTGTTTAAAATCTTCTCATCTATTTTGTCTATGGAAGGGACCGAGGTTAAAAATTCAATTGCTTGATTCAAAATAGATGCGTTGATTTTCTCAACTCTAATCATTTTATTCTCCTTTTATCTTTTTAAAAATACTTAAAATAAGACTTTCGTATTTCACTTCTTCACTACTATTTACACTTAAAAATTCTGGATAAACTGTTCCCCACCAGTTTGATCCTTTACCTTCACCTAAAATAACATATAAAGTCATTGCATTTTTATTTTCGACTGCATTATTATTATATGTTTTATTATATAAGGTATGATTACCAAGTTGAACTTCAACATTTTCTTTCAATTCTTTTTCTAAGACTGATTCAAAATAAGATATCGTTTCTTTTAAATTTTTTAAATAAGAATTATAATTATCGTCATATGCTTCTTTTAAATAACATACTGTGATATTTTTCGCCTTTTCCTTTACCTTTAAATCAGAGACTTCATCACTATTAGGGATAATTCTTACCCGAATTTCTTTTTTCTCTTGGCTTCTTGTAAATACTAAAATTACACATAATATAATCATACCAGCAATAATCATCTTTCTCATAAAAATTCCCCCTTAAGATTATCGTATCCCAAGGGGTAAGCTTTTATACATTCCATATTTCATTAATTTGGTTTAAAGGGATTGTTCCTTCCCTAAGAAGTCTTAAGGAATCCTTCGTACAATCGATTACTGTCGAAGAAACGTTTGAGAATTTTTGAGTTGCAGAATAAACCTGATCTACAAAGTTTCCAAAAGCTTGGACAATTTCTTCATAACTACTTAGTGGGGCTTCTCCACTTTCGTTTACTGAGGTGGTAAGCATTGGCCCATTTTTCTTTAATAACTCTAGTGCAAGCTTAGAATCAGGAATACGAACTCCAATTGTCTTATATCCTATTTTGGCAGTTACTATAGGCTTTGCCTTTAATATTAGAGTTAAAGCCCCCGGCATAAATGCCCTAATGATTCTTTTAACTTTTTCATCTACCTCTGCAATTTCTTCAATTTGTGCCAAATCATAGCATAAACATGCTAGAGGCTTTTCTAAGCTTCGATGCTTTATATCATATATCTTATGAATATTTTTAATATCAAAGATAGGGCAACCTATACCATAAACTGTATCTGTTGGAAAAATAATGAGCTTAGACATTAAAATCACCGACATAAATAAATGTCATTCTATCCTTTCCTTCTAAATCCTTTAATACTTCAGCCTTAGAGTGAGGAAAATACTCTTTGACAAGTGCTAGCATCTCACACTTTTTATTATACCCATGTTCAAAGCAAATCATAGCTTTTTCTTTTAATAATGGCTTTATACCACTTAAAATAATCCGATAAAACTTCATGCCATCTTTTCCACCAAATAACGCAATATTCGGTTCATTATCTTTCACTAAAGACATAACATCCTCTTCTTCTGGAATATACGGAGGATTTGAAACAAATATATCAAATTTACGATGTTCTACAGGCTTCAGCATATCACCTTCTAAAAATTCTACATTAGCTTCTAATCTTTGACTATTTTCTTTAGCAACCTCTAATGCCTCTTTAGAAATATCGGTACCAATAACCTTCATATTTTTTTCTTCTAAAGCAAGCGTAATCGCTATACATCCAGAACCAGTAGCTAAATCACAGACATCTACCTTTTGACCTTTAAAATGAGCATCATAACGATATAAAATTTGTTCTACTAATTCTTCTGTTTCATATCTTGGAATTAATACATTTTCATTTACTTTAAAATCATAACCATAAAAACAGGAAGATCCAATTAAATACTGTATAGGTTCGTTTTTATAAATATATCTATTATATAAATCATAAAATGCATCATATACTTCTTTAGATACATCATTATGTAACTTCATGTATAATTCTGTAGGAGAAAGCTTTGTAATATGTTCTAATAACAAAAAAACTGCACTTTCTTCTTTATCATTAGCTATAGCTAAATCCTCGGCTTCCTGAATTAACTTTTGATATTTCATAGTAGACTCCACTCCTTTAAAACATCATTTTTATAAACTAACTTCATTTCAAAATATGGTTCATTATTTAATAGTTTATTTAAAAACAAATAATCGCCTTCCCATAAATCAAGATTTAAAACTTGACTCCTGGGTATCCATTCTAATATACCTTCATCACAATCTATTAGATTGCCTTCAAAATCTGTGCTTCTATATAAATAACTTACCTCATATAGATCATCGATATAAAAATGTAGTTTTCCACAAAGTTCATAACTTAACAGTTTTAACCCTGTTTCTTCATAAACTTCTCTTAGAAGGCATTCCTCTATAGTTTCTCCTACTTCTTTATGTCCACCAACACCAAGCCATTTATCTTGATTAATGTCGTTCTTCTTTTTATTGCGATAAAGCATTAAATACTTCTCATTCTTCTCAATATAGCATAAGGTTGTATATTTCAACATTGCCACCACTCTTTTACAAAATTTTCTAATAGAATTATATCATAAATTTAAATTCGCACACATCTTTTTCATAATTTTGTAGGAAATAAATTCAAAAAAATAATTTAGGCTAGTTTATAATTTGAAATTTTTTTTAAAAAAAGACTATTGATAAATTTTATGTTATCAATAATCTCTTCTATATAATTTATGGACATATCATTCACCAAGTTTTCTTACACAATCTAAAAATAATTCTTTAGAATAATAAGATAAATTTTCATTACTAAATAAAAACCTAGTTGCATCATTTTTTACTTGCTCAAAATCAACCTCATTAAATCTTGCTGTAAGCATATCTTGTAAGATTTCCATAGTAAAATCATTATTAGGTTCTAGCTTGCCACTTTCAATCAATTTATTTTTTAAGTAGTTCAAATTTGGTTTAACACGTTTTGATATATAGAATAAAAAATCATAATAATCCCTTCCTTTGACTTGATTTTTATAATTTCTACATAATATCGCATGTATTTTTCCTGCAAATAAGCTAGATTCATTTAAAACATTTACAGTGGCAAATTCTGGCATATCTAGCCATCTACTTTCAATTTCAAAGCCAAGTGCTGGATTATAGTCAACCTCAAGTTTTACTTTTAGAACTTCATCCTTATGCAAAATTTTAAACAGTTTTTCATCAAGGTGCATACTTATAAATGTTTGATATGTATTCAATTTGTCAAATGCACTTTCAATAGGTGTATCTATTTTTTTGTCTTTTATGGCAAATTTCATATCAAAACCGTATGATGTAGCTACATCTCGAATACATTTAAGGTATGGTTCTAAAGAAAATGAAGCCTCTTTTGCATTTAACGTGAAATCCAAATCCTCTGAATATCTATTTAACCCATAGAAAATTCTTAAAGCAGTACCTCCATAAAAGGATGCTTTATTAAAAAAACCTGCCCTACTTAATCCGACTAAAACTACAGATTGAACAACTTCTCTTAAAATTCCCTTTGCCTCATCTATACTCTTAGGATTTCTTGAATTAATAATTTCTTCTACCACTGAATTCATTTTAGCAACTCCTCGTTAAAAAATTTTACAAATGATAACAGCGTATTTGAGTGATATAACGGTGCTATTTCTTTAATAAATTCGAAGTCGAGTTTCATTAATTCATCTTCATCTATTCTTAAATCTTCGAATAACATCATTTTAATATCACTTATATTCCTAACGGGATATTTGGAATATAATTCATCACATAATGCCTTCTCCTTTGATGCCATTTTATAGGCAACACCATTTTCATTCTTTAATATTTTAATACCATAAGGATAAACATCATCTGGAATACTTCTATATTCAAAACAGGCTCCTTTAAGTTGATACCTCTTATTGTTCTTTTTGCCAAATACAGCTGAAGTATATACAGATACACTTTCAGGAATTAATCCATAATAGCTTAATGCATATTCATATGAAAGATATGATGGAAAATAGCATATATTACTGATGATAGGGGCATCTATAGCTAAGTCATCTGTATATAAACCTCTTTTTACTCTAACAAGTTTTCCATTAAACGCTTCCAAACTGATCTTTTGGTTGATATTTGAATAATTCTTATATTTTATTTTTAAAGCCTGAGAATCATATATCATTGTCAATTCACCACCGTTAATCTTATTATATAATATTTTTTGTGGTAAATCAACACTTTCTTAAAAACAACCTATACAAATAAGCTATCAAAAGAAGCTAATAGTTTGAAAAAAACAATCTCTAAATGTTAAATTTTTGAACTAGTTAATAATTCGCAAATACACAAAAAAGGAAAAATATGAGGACATAAAATAAACCCTTCTAAACTTTTTAACTCAATTTTCAGTTCCTCTGCTGATATTTTTTTAATAATGGTAGTAGCCATTTTAATATCCAACTTCTAGTTGTGTCGTAGTTGGAATCGTAATAAACTGCACCTACTATTGCTTCAACATATGGATCATGTCCTTTGCATACTACTTTTTCATGTCCAGGAACATTAGCATCTTTATAAAAATGCAAATCATTATATGAATATGCTATTAATCCTTCAGCTAGCATCATTTTATGCATTGTAGAATTATTCTCCAGATTACTCTTTGCAGATGTTATTCCACCTTTAGTTTTTATGTTGTCATTCCTATATAGTTTATCAGCAATTACCGATTTCAGTATTGTATCACCAACTGTAGCCAATCCTTCATTAGCGTATTCAGAGCCATTTTTGCCTTGACCAGCCACTTCAATTTTTATGGAACCCATAGCTTTGGCAAACCAAGAAATATCATTGAAGTGGTAATGAATCTTTAATTCTAATTCTCTCATTTCCTTTTCGATTCTTTTCTTGTCCATAGTTAGTCTCCATTAATAAAGATGTAATCTTCAGCAGTTATTTCTTCTATGGAAATAGGGTTATTAAAATAACCGGCTTCAGATTCATATCTGCTTGTTATATAAGTTAAGTTCTTATTCTTTGAACCTAGTAATACTCTATCAGTATCTAATTCAGACTCGATAAATGGACCATCAATTAATAAATCAACCGATCTAATTAAGTCAGGATTCAACATTTCTTTTGGTTTGCCAGAAAACATAATAACGCCAAGTCCTAACGAATGAACTGCATCGTTAAAATCCGCAAGACCTTTTTGAAGTGAAGGCTCTCCGCCACTTAGCGTTATTCCTTCAATTCCATACTTTTCTTTTGCTTCCTTAACTATATCGACCAACTTATCAAACGATAATATATGATTTGGAATCAGGGCTTGGAGGTCTTTATTACAACAACCTTTACAATTTAAATTGCAACCCTGAAACCAAATACAGCATCTTTTGAATGGCCCTTCTGTTTTAGTACATAGTTTTATATACGCAACATTAAACTTAATCAGAGAACTCAAAAGCGAATCCTTCCTTTGTTACCTTAGTATTAATCTTGCTTCCTCTTAAAGAACGTAAATCATCCTTATTTTCAAACAAGAACATTGCAAGTGGATCAAGTAATCTGTCGTTGATTGCATTTAAGATATCACGACCACCCTTAGATGAATCTACACCTGAAAGGATATAGTTAATAGCATCCATTTCCTTTTCAAATTCAAGGTCAAGTTTATACTTGTCTTCAATGCCACGAATAACTGGTTTAAGTTTTGATTTGCAAATCTTATATTGGAATTCCTTATCTTGGATAAAGTTGAATGGAACGATGTTGTTGTAACCGATACGACCTAATAATTCTGGTCTTTTTAATTCTTGGTCGAAATATTCTTTTACGATTCGAATGAATTCTTTTGCTACGCCATCTTTATCAGCACTTGCAGCTACTTGGTTTGCACCTAAGTTTGATGTGAATACAATAATTGTATCGCTGAAGTACACTGTTTCGCCCTTTGAATCAGTTAAACGACCATCTTCTAAGATTTGTAAGAAGATATCAAGAATTCTTGGATTTGGCTTAGCAGCTTTTTCAATTTCATCAAATAAAACAACGCTGAATGGATGTTCCTTGATTGCATTAGTTAATTGGCCGCCTTCTTCATATCCAACGTATCCTGGAGCAGCACCGATTAATTTTTGGTCGCTGTTTTCTTGTGCATATTCTGACATATCAAATCTAATACATGCTTGTTCATCACCAAATAAGAACTTAGCTAATGCCTTTGAAAGTTCTGTCTTACCAACACCAGTAGGACCAACAAAGAAGAATACACCCTTAGGCATTGATCTTGATGAAGTCTTGTGTAATCCAGTTAAGCCCATATAAGCTTTCACTACAGTCTTTTCAATCTTCTTAATCGCTTCATCCTGACCTACTACCCTTTCAGCTAATTCTTTCTTGATGTTCTTAACTCTAGATTGTTCTAGTTTTTCCCAAGGGTTTTCCTTTTCACCATATTTGAAAAGATAGAAAAGCTTATCGAATGACATCTTATCTTCTTTACGTGACATTCTTGATAATTGGATGATTTCTCTATTTGTGAAATCTTCTAGCATATCAATGCATTCGATATTTTCATTGTCTAATAATGAGCTAGTGCCACTCTTCAAACGAACTTCAAATAAATCCTCTATCTTTTGAATCATTTGTTTACGTTCTTCTCTGTCAGGTTTTTGAAGCGTTACGATTTCAACTTCTGGATTTCCTTGATAGAAAGAAAGTGGTAAGCCTGATGCCTTATTTAAAATAATTACTACAACACTTTCGTTGCAATCTGAATTTAAATAATCGATTTTTCCATCTTTTAATGCCTTACCTAAAAGAGTGATATTTTGTCTTTCATCTTCAGATAAACCATTAGCGCTGAATAGGTATTCAGACCAATTGATGATAAATGCTACTTTTTTCTTTTTATCTATTACATTTTTATAGACAACATTTAGGATTTCAGCTGGTGATTTGCATAAGCCTTGTTGAGATTTTGGAGTATCTTCTTCATCATCTAAATCGTAAGTATCTCCTTCAACTTCTACTTCATCCGTTAAAGTCAATTTATCAATTGCACCTGTAGCCCCCTCAACTCTGTCCCAGTAAACGATATCTTGGTAGTCCATGTCCTTAAACATACCCTCTAAGAATTCTCTAAGAGTTACAATTTTGTTTTTGTCATCAAGATAAACGTCACCAACGTTACCATCGATCATGACACACTTCTTGATACCTGCATTTCTTCTAATTTTATTAAAACTATTTTGTAATGACATACGACTACCTCCTTAGTTTGTACCCTTATTTTTATTTACATATTGATATTTTTGAGTCTGAATCTTATCTGGGTTTTCCCATGTTACTTCTTCATGGGTAATATCAATATCGTAGACGTTCTTTAAATCTTCAAGGAATGGAGCAATATCTTTCTTGCAAGCATGTCCTTCGTATTCATCAAAATGATACATAAACTTACCATTCAATTGAATTTCAAATTCTGCCATTTGACCAGAAGCCTTTAATGCAACCAACTTTACTATATTTCTCTCTCTATCAATTTTTAGATTCTTCTTTGTATCGACAATGAATCCTCTAGCATTGATAGCCTTGATAATAATTTTTAGAGTTTCTTTTCTAATCTTTTCATCTGTAATCGCTGCATTTACCACTTGGTTAGCTTCATCAATAGTAGATGCATTTGCAATGGCATCTGTAGATAAACCCTGGCTCTTCAATTCTTGCTTGTATTCTTCGATAACTTGAGTAGTCTTCTTTCCAATTAAAGCATTATATTCTTCCTGAGCTTTGCTTAATATAGAGTTAAAATCAGTTGTTTTTCCTTCTGATTTAACTAATTCTCTATAAGCTAGTTCTCTCAATGAAACGTCTGAAATTGCGTTTATTTGGCTTATTAAGGATTCAGAAAAATTTACTACGCCATTCATTTTATTAAGAAGATTTTGAACTGATTCTTGACCAGCATTTAGTAATCCTTCATCAATCATTTGGTCAATTACAGCAAGTTTTGAACCAGTTAATTCATTAACAATATTAGTTAATTCTCTTGATTCCCTTTGAACCTGCTCAGTGAATTTTAAGAATTCAGAATATTGAGGCTGATGATTATTAATTGAATAAGCTTTGGCATCCTTATACTTTTCTAGAGTAGCCTTGAATGCTTCGATTTTATCCTTAATTGTCTTTTTGGATTTCATCAAGTATTCTTCATATTTTTTGACCTTTGAAGTCTCAAGTTTACTAGCTGTTTCATGTATTCTATCTAATGTCTTATCGATATTACATAATGAATGAACAGCAGTATCGCATTGAGCTTGTACTTGAATTGATATACCTTGATAATCAACTGTTACTTGTTGGCTCATTTCTTTTCCTCCCCTAACTCAAATATTTCTTTGCTCCAGCGTCTTAGATCATCAGCTTTGAAATTTGATGTTCTATCCTCTGGGTGAATATAAGCATTTCTATTTTCTCTAAAATCATGAAGATCAGTAGCAATGCTTCTTTCGATAACCCCACTCCTTCTTGCTTCAGACAACATATCAGAAAGTTTTCCATCTAATCCGTATTTGTTCTTTAAGATTATCTCCAATTTAGCAGACAAGTTAACGAACACGAATTGATAGTCACCTGAAGTGATCTTCTTGTCGATTAACTCAGGCTTGATATTATTTGGATTAGCCAAAGCGGCATCTAATATATTGAAATCATCGTTTATCTCACCAAATAATTTGATGAACATTTCGTATGATTTAAATAATTCTTGATTTTGGTTTTTGAAGAATTCGATGTTCTTTTGTAATCCTTTAGCGGTATTAAATACCTTTTTAAATTCCACTCTGTTAACTGCTTCTTCATCGAATGTGTATTTTTTGAAATCTGTTATACCAGATAATTCCTTTAGTTTTGCTATGCAACTATCATAGTTAACTAGATCCAATAATGATTTATCTGTTGCTATTCTTGTTCTTAATACATCCTCTACAGGGTTGACGTATAAGACAACAACAGACTTATCGAATCCTTTTTCTATAAGAGTTTCGTACACTTCTTGCTTGTTTTTAATATCTTTTAAGCATTCAAATATTCGTGCAATAACATCCTTCAATGTAATATTAAGAAACTTAGGAATTGAATTAGTAATTTTCAACACAGTTTCTAAATTATCCTCTGTTACAGTCTTTAGATATGACTCATAGTTGCTGCTTAAAAGCTCTTTATATTTCGTCATGATGTTTGCGTTCATCATAGCTGTTGGCTTCATTTCATTTAACAATACGATATTACTTTCATAATCATTTGTTAAATATCCGCACATTATCTCAGATGCCTTTTCATAATCTTTTGAAACATTGGTTACCTTAACAAGGGTTTTAAAGTTTTCCTCAGAATATTGATTTAAGTTATTAACAAATGACTCAAGCACTTCTTTTAATTGGGATGAACTTACTTTTGTTCTTAGAACAAGTGGAATTGAAATAGTTCCAAGATCTTTATTATTAAACTTAAATACACCAGGAATGAATGCAAACTTATTATCCGCTTGATCTACAACTATAAATTCGCAAGACGCATCATATTTTTGAATACCTGATACACTCTCAACAATATAATAGTTGTTTCCTTTGTAGTTACCCTTACTGATAAGCATCTGTCCTTTTTGCTTTAAAACATCATCTATTTCTTTAGGAATGATAATGCTAGCAATTTCCTTATCAGCAAAAGCAGATAAATCTAAACCATCAGTGTATTCCGATTTGAACTTAAACTTATTCTTGTAGCCGATAGCCTTATTAACCATCTGGCTTGTATAGTTCTCGTCAAAGAATTTTTGAACCGTCTTTTCTTCAAACGCAAAGCTTAAAGAATTGCCTTCTAATACAACTGTACAGTCGTATTTGCCAGTCCAGTTCTCTTTTGAAATTTCTTCTACCTTAGTAATGATTTCTTCTTTCTTTATAAGTTCATACTTTGCAACTTTACCATTCTCGTAGATTGGGATTCTAGTTCCTTTGTTCTTGTTTACGAAATCTTCTATGTTCTTGTCACATGAAAATTTATCCATAAATTCTTCAGTAATTGCACTATCAATCAATGGCTTTGGCTCAAAACTTGTAGGAATAGTTAAAGCTAATTGTCTCATTGCAATATCAAAATATACTGGTATTTTAGCTTCTTTAGTTACGCCAGTAGGTATGGATTCTTCAGCGAATATCTTCTTCCCTTTTGGAGTGAAAGCAACATCACCAATTCTAAATGAACTGAACATATTACGATCAAAATATTCACCACATCTAGTTGTTAAGATATCTTGTAAAATAAGATTTGCAATTGTGTCAGCGTAAATGTAATGAATTGAACGCGGAACGCCAAAGTTTTCTAACACTTGTGAAAGCAATGCATTTTTATCATTTGATTCATTTATTAGAACCAAGAGCATGTATGCAATTCCAGAAGGCTTTTTTACTTCTAAATAAGATACAATCTCATTCAATTTGAAAAATGGGAATTGAAACGAAGTTTCTAATTTAAACTTATCCATTTATTCTAGTCTCCTTATCTTCTAACACGTCTATGTCGTCCACGACCTTACCATACTGTTCGATTGTGTATAAGATTTTCTTATATACTCTAAAGTTGCGTCTATCATTTCCTCTGCCGTTTACATCTGGTAGATCTATGACATCTTTAGATTCAAGGTATCTTCTATTACCAACCATAATAAGCATTCTTCTAGCTCTAGATAAAGCAACATTAATTCTTTGATAAGCAAGGATAAATCCAGGATTTGACTTAGCAGGGTTTTCTGGATTTCTAACTGTTGAAAGGATGATAATGTCTCTTTCGTCACCTTGGAAATCATCAACTGTACTTACAATCATTTTTTCAACATCAGTTTTAAATGCATCGGTTTTCACCTTCTCGCTTTTAAGAACTTCTTTGATTTTTCTAGCTTGGTCACCATATGTACAAATAACGCCAATACTTAGTTTTTCTCTATCTGGATTACGCTTAAAATAATCGTTAAGTTTTCTAATTAACTCAGCTACAACTCTTGCTTCACCCGTATTGTACATAGAAGTTGAATCCTGCTCGTGAGTTTCATTCTTCTTACAATCAACGAAGTAAATGTGCTTGTCTGGTTCGATGATGCTTCTACCATTTGAAATTAATTTGACGTTATGTTTCTTTGTATTGTTTTGACCAGCAAAGCCTAGTTTTAACTCGCCTTGATAGAAATGGTTAAATACGTTCATGATGTGCTCATGGCAGCGATATTGCTGTACAAGCATTGTCTTATAACTTTCTGGTATTCTCTCAAATAGAGTTTTAAAGAAACACTCTTCATATAAATCAGTGAATCTCTTATTGATTTCCTTATTGATAATATTTTCATCTAAGCCTTCAAAGTCATCATCTCTTAATTTTGAGAATTCATACATTGGAGGCAATTGTCTATGGTCTCCCACTAAAATAACAGTCTTGCCATAAAGAATAGGAATCAATAGATCAATAAAACTAGATTTAGAAACCTCATCAATAATAACAACATCAATACCTACCGACTTAATATCTATATCATCAATGTTATACTCGGATAAAGCATCGACATTCTTTCCACTAAATCTATCATTAGAAGTACAAGTGATACCAAATACATTAGCGTTGTCAAATAAGTCCTTTGTATATTCTTTACGATCAGCTTCAATTACATCTTCCATTGAAAGATAATTTGAAATCTTCTCATACATTGGTATCTTTTCTTTATTTTCTTGTTCCTTACGAACATAATCGTTTTCTAATTCGTCCCATCTCTTTTTGATAATTGTCAAGGCTTCTTCTATATCTTTATAAGGCTCTGCAATTTCAAAATCTCTAAAGAACTTGTTAATTTCAGTCACAAGCTTACTCTTATTTTCTTGTATATCCTGAACATCATCACGTTCTTGTATTTCATTAATTGAGTCATTAATAGATTTTATTTGATTCTTCAATCCTGAAATTTTCTCTTCAACAGCAGTAAACTTTGCTTCTACACTATTCAAGATTTCGTTTACTTCCTCTATGTATTGAACTTTTCTTTCAATTATATGTTCCTTTAATGCTTTAATTGTTCTCATAATAGAATCAACGTTTGCAACAAGATATGAATAGTTGAAAATTTTAACTAACTTTAAGTCTGTTGGTGCCTCTTCACTAGTAACATCAATTTGTTTTTTAATAGAAATTAATTCTTTTCTTAATAGATTATATTCTTCTTGTTTTTCAGGAATCACATCGTCGCACTCATCCTTACATGCGTCCATTTTTGCTTTAATTTCTCTTCTTTTTACCTCAAGGATTGTTTTATTTGATTCAGGATTTACAACAGCTAACTCTCTGTCAACTTCATCAAGCTTGATTGAATTTATTTGCTTAACTAGAAGACCTAAATCGATATCTGCATACACTCCTTTTTCAAAAAGAGTATTTAAGTCTTTTCTTAATCTAAGAATTAATTGTTTATTTACATCATCGTCTAGTCTTAGATTATCGTTCTCAATATGACGTTTGGTCCTTCTTAAAATATCAAGTTCAATGCGAATGTCGTCTCTTGAATCTGATAATGAAGATATTTGTGAATTTAGATTTTTAGCTTGTGAGTCAAGTGTGGCAATTTTTTTATTTGCAGCATCTAAAACCTTTTGTGATTTTTCTATTTTAGATTTTAATAGCTTTAACTTGTCGTATGTTTCAGCAAATTCCTCTTTATTTCTTCTAAAGTTTCTATATCTATCAACAGCCTTTTTCATGTTAGTACTGATGTTTCCATAGAAATTATCAACTAGGAACTTAGGATCATACTCGTTATCACCCTTCTTATTATTATTTGAAGAAATAAGTCTGATAGGAACGATTTCTGCAATCTTTGGCAATCTCTCAAAAACATTATCGATAGCTTTATGTGTTTCAGAAGATATAAGAACCTTCTTACCCTTCTTAACCATCTGAGCTACCGTTTCAGCAATAACCTGAGTCTTACCTGTTCCTGGAGGTCCTTGTAATAAGAAAATACCATTACTTGATACCGCCTTTCTTACAGCTTCCTTTTGTTTTTCATTTAATGATTCCAAATACCAAACCCAGTCACTATACTCAGCCTGAACACTAGATAGGCTTTCTGGATTAAATAAATATGTTGAAAGATATGGATTCTTTACGAACCCAGAATAAAAGTTATTTAAAGCAGTTTCTTGTCTAGTAATCTTAGCCTTTTCTGCTCTGTTATCATAAACGATGTACTTGCAGCTTTTTATTGCTTTAATCTGCTTGTCGGTAATTATGTTATTTGAATCACCTAGTCTGAAATATAAAGAAAATCTAATAATTGTTTCTTCTTCGATTACCTTTTCCTTATCAGCTTTCAACTGAGCATCTAATTGCTCTTTGATGGCAACTTTCTCGTTTCTAATGTCATCTTTATATTTATTGCGTAATTCAGTATTCTTTTTGGATTCATACTGAGAAACTTGTCTTTTTGCAGCAGAAATAAGTGAAGCTTCAAAATCCGCTAAAGTCTTATTATTTCTTTCTTCATATAATGCTTTAACATCGATTTCTGAATAAGCTTCTTCAATTAATGAATCTAATCTTTCCTTATAAGCCTTTTCTTCTTCATCTTTTGTCTTCCTTGTTTCCTTAGTTAATTTAGCTCTTATTTCAACTCTTAACTTAGTTATCTTAGAAAGGATTCCTGAATCTGTGTTCTTTTCAACATCGGCAGTAAGTGAAGCATCGAGTTCTTTCTTACGATCTGCTAATTGTTTGTCAACTTCCTCAGTTACTTCTTTTTGATATAGAGATACTGATTTACTCAATTCATCTTTTATGATTTTTTCATATTTAGCATCAATTGCCTTATAAGATTTATCTATATCTGAATCGTATTTGTCCTCTAATTGTTGTAGATGTTTTTCTGGTTGAATAATAAATGAAACAATTCTGAATCTATCGCCTAATGCATAACCAGCATTTAATAATTCACTAAATCGTATTTTTTGAAGATTTCCATTTCTGTCTCTATATTCAGAGTTATCAGCTGGGTTTTTTGAAGTAATAAATACATTATCACTTGCAAGAGAACGGATTTTTCTTTCTTCTTCGTTAACTAATCTACCACGCTTATTTACACGTGCTTCATAGAATGATTTCTTATTTCTATCGATATTCAATTTAACCAATGGGAATGGTTCTGCATCTTCAATTTTAGAAGACAAAACAACCATTTCGCCTTTAGTAAAATCCTGAATACCGTCCAATATATAGTCATCATATACAGATGAATTCTTTCTATAGTCCTTACGGTTGACTGCATATGCTTCAACAAACTCTGCAGAGTCTAATAAAAAGTTTCTCTTTGACTGCTCATCCAGATAGTATTTTCTAAAGTTTAAGTATTGATTCCACTCTTCAAATGTCCTACGAATCTCTGATGGATTTTTAACTGTATAACATGATTGGATTAGTTCATAAACAAAGTCTGGAGTAAATAAAGTGTTACTCATATCTACTCTATCAATTGTCCATACGCTGAACGTAATCATTTGTCCCATTCGGCTCATGCTTTGTGATTTAGAGAATGAACTACACGCCTCTGCATTTACAATCATGTCGTTTGGAGATGACATAGATGAATCAATAAACTGAATACCTTTAATTTGAAGCACCCTCGCTTTATTACTCTCGTAAATATCTCCAACTAATATGATATTTTGATTGTCTGGAAGATATCTTCTCATACTTAAAGTTAGTTCAGGTCTTACAACAACGTTTCTTAAATATGATGGAGCTCCACTTTCTCTTTGTTCCTTTTCACGTAAAAAATTAGGACATGAAATGTAATATTTCTTAGTCATGCCTGTTGGAAAGCAAGCTTCAATAAATGACTGAAAAGAGCTTGATTGTCTATCAAGAGGTATTCTTTTTTGTAGAGTGGCAAACTGTTCTTCCAAAGATGTATTATAGAATTCATTCTTTATATTCGTTTCTTTATTTAAATGATCTGCGAATGACAAAAATATATAAGCCATAGTGTCCCTCTCGTATAAGTCTTTAACTAACCGTTTTACTTATTTTTCTTATAAGTTTCCAACATTTCTAAACAAGCAATAAACTTCTTGATTTCAGCTGTTGAAAAACCTTCTGTTTTTTACTATCACTACAAATGCAATAGGCACATAATTTCTTCTTCCTACATGACCACATTTTGCAAGAACCTTGAAATATTTTTCTTCAGCATTAAATATCTTCTTCTCCAGATTTCAATTAAAATAAATCGTATAGATACTCACCCGAATCAAAAAATGGAGGATTTCTAAAACAAATCATAATATATAATTTATAATTTACACTTTACAAATCACCAAATTTATGTATGTTAGACAATTAAATTATACCCCCCCCATACACTTTTGTCAACGAGATGTTATCATTGGAGTGCTATCAAGAATTTTTATGAAATATTAGAGGAATAAAATAGATTACCACCAATGGCTGATAATGAGGAATTTGAATTCCCTCATTTCTTTTTAATTCAGTTCTTCATACAAAACTAAAACTTAGAACACAGAAAAAAGACCATAGACAAGGAGGATCTATGGCCTTTAGGTAAATGTATATACAAGAAAAAATGAAAACTAGTGAATTCTTTTTGTCGTTTCTACGTCAAAGAAATGACATTTATTCATATCAAAATGAAGCTTTATCTCTTGATCAGCTAAAATTAAATGAATTGCTTTAGTTTTAGAAGTGATTTGAGTTTGATTAATTTCAAACAACAAATTATATTCAGAACCTAAAAGCTCAGCAATATCTATTTTAGCTTTATAGCATTCCTCTTCACTTGATTCAAACACTTCTTTATTATCAATAATATCCTCTGGGCGAATACCCAAAATGATATCTTTATCTAAATAATCTTGTTCCTTTAAAATTGAAAATTGTTTTTCTGGTACTTTTAATTTTAAATCTGCAGTAATAAAGTATCCTTTTTGATTTACTTGCCCCTGAATAAAGTTCATTGCAGGTGTACCAATAAATCCAGCAACAAACTTATTATAAGGAGTATCATATACCTCTTTAGGTGTTCCCACCTGTTGAACAATACCATCCTTCATAATGACAATGCGGTCTGCCATCGTCATGGCCTCTATTTGGTCATGAGTAACATAGATAAATGTCTTTTGAAGCTCTTTATGAAGCTTTGTGATTTCAGCACGCATTTGAACTCGTAGTTTTGCATCTAGGTTTGATAAAGGCTCGTCCATTAAGAACAAATCCACATCTCTTACAATTTCTCTACCTAGAGCAACTCTCTGTCTTTGTCCACCACTTAAATTCTTAGGCTTTCTATCTAAGTATTCAGTAAGTCCAAGCATTTCAGAAACCTTACGGATTTTTTCATCTCGTAAAGCTTTTAAGCGTTTCTTTTTCAAATTAGCATTTTTAATGAGTTGAATAGGATTTTTTGTTCTACTCTCATCTTCTAATTTAATACTATTCTTTCTTATTTTCAATGGAAATTCCATATTCTTATACACTGTCATATTAGGATATAGGGCATAGCTTTGGAATACCATTGCAACATTTCTATCTCCAGGGGCAATATTATTCATAACCTTACCATCAAATGTAAGCTCACCTGCAGTAATACTTTCTAAGCCTGCAATCATTCTTAAGGTAGTAGATTTACCACAGCCAGAGGGTCCAACAAAAACGATAAATTCTTTATCCTCTATCGTAAGATTAAAATCCTTTACGACCTCTATTCCGTTTTTATCATAAATCTTTTTTATGTTTTTTAATTCAATTATCATATGCTAAACCTCCTTTTATCCTTTCACAGAGCCTGCAGATAGTCCATTAATCATAAATCTGCTTAACGCAAAATATAAGATTACAATCGGAACTGCAATAAAAATACTTCCTGCAGCAAATCTTGCAAATTGATCATCACCTAGACTCATCAAGCCTACTGCTACTGTGTACATATCCTTTTGTTTTAATAAAAGCTTAGGTAAAATAAAATCACTCCAAGGCCAAGTAAAGCTAGTTAGCGCTGTATACACAATCATAGGCTTAGCTATAGGTAAAGTCACTTTTGTAAAAATTTGAAACCGATTTGCTCCATGCATAATTGCTGCTTCATCTATTTCATAAGGAATAGTATCAAAAAAGCCCTTTTGTACCATATATCCCATTGGTGCTCCTGCACTATAAATTAGGATTAATCCCCAGTGATTATTAATCATTTTAAACTGAGTCATTAAAATATATACTGCCGTCATACCCATAAATGATGGAAACATCCCTAGTATCAGGGTGAATTTCATCATTCCTTTTCTAGATTTAAATTTTAATCTAGACATCGTATAAGCTGTTAAGATTGTTAAGAATGTCCCAAAAATACAGCTCATAGAGGAAATGAATAACGTATTTGCAAACCATCTCGGATAATTATACATTTCCGTATCTGTAAAAAGATTAATAAAGCTATTAAAACCAAACTCTGTAGGAAAGAACCCTTTAAAGGAATATATAGAACCACTTTTACTTAAAGAAGCTAAAACTAACCATAGAATTGGGAAAAAGAATACGAAGCATACCGCAAGTAAAATCAAATACGTTAAAAGTACACCTGGTATCTTTCTATAATTGATTGCTTTAAAGTTTATTTTTCTCATTTGTAGGTATCCTCCTGCTTATAGGATGGTGATGCAACATATACTGCTAAAGATATCAATGAGGTTATAATAAAGATAACCAATGATATGGCAGCACCTATAGAATAATAATTGTTATCAATAGATAAATTATAAAGCCAGTTGATTAATAAATCTGTATCACTTGCATTAAAATATCCATCTAAATATAGGCCACCTCTTAAGAAATAAAATATACCAAAGTTATTAAAGTTTCCTGTAAACTGTGTAATTAAAACAGGTGTTGTTGCAAATAAGACATAAGGAAGTGTAATATGGGTGAATTGCTGGAATGGCTTTGCCCCATGCAAGGAAGCAGCCTCATAAAGATCTGTACGCATATTAGATAATATTCCTGTTGCCAGTAACATACTAGATGGAATTGAAATCCAAGCATTCACAAGTAAACCAATAAGCCTTGCTGTCCATTTGGCATCTAAATCCAAAAAGCCTATCGCTGTACCTCCATTAGAGACAATCATACTATTGATTGGTCCACCATAGGAAAACATAAACTTAAAGCCTAATAAAGTAATAAACCCTGGAACTGCATATGCAATTATTGGGAATGCTCTCCAAAAGACCTTACCCTTCACACATTTTCTATTTAATAATAATGCTAGTCCTAAGCCTGCAAAATAGTTGATAAAGGTGGACAGTATTGCCCATAAAAGGTTCCAGCCTAAAATTCTAAAGAAGGTTCCTGATATATCTACTAAAGATACCAATTTAAAAAAGTTATCTAATCCAACCCAATCTACTAAATCATTATTATCAGCAATCGAACCTCCATAATTGGTAAATGCCATTAATATCATAAAGATAATTGGAAGTATATTAAATATGGCTACTCCAAGCACTGGTAAAAATAGTGTTGTAATATGAAATTTAGAATTTAATAATTCTTTAATTTCATCCTTAAAGGATAAAGGCTTTTCTTGAGCTTCTACTCTTAGCTGGGTAGTATATGCATCCTTTACATTAGAGATATAAACACAAATATAGAGAATGATAAAAATAACACTCAAAATTCCTAGAATCAGCATAATGATGGAATTATCGCCCTTTACTCCATACCAAGGATTTGCCTTTACAGATCCTAAGGTGAATAATCCAATAAAGTCTTGTGCTCCTTTAAAGATAAAATAGAGAAGCGCTAAAATTTGAATAATGAAATAGATGATTCCCTTAATCCATTTCTTATAACAAAGTTGCCCAACACCCATAAATGCGAATGATAAGCTCGTTTTCCAATTGGCATGACTTACCACTTCCTTAACAGCATTCCATTTTACAAAGAGTCTCTCCTTTAAATTTTGGAAGACACGAAAGAATTTATTTTGTTTTGTTTCTACTGTTTCCATAATTATCCTCCTCACTGTAAAATATGAATTGCATCATAAATCTGCTGGTCAACCTTCTTTAAAGCTTCCTTAAAGGATTCTAGGGTTTTGTATTTCATTTCTGAAGATGTACGATAAGGATCCTTTGCAATATCCTGGAATAATGTTTGAAGTGGGGTCCATAGCTGACCTACTTCTTTTATGGAAGGCATAATAGAGATATTCCCCTGTTCCATATTCGTATTGACCACCTCACTTAATCCACCGATTTCTAAGGCAGCATCCTTACGTGCTGGCACAATTCCAAGGTACTCATTTCTTTTCATTATCATTTCATATTTTGTTGCAAACTTAATGAATGCTAAGCTTGCGTTAGGATATTTGGTATAGCTAGATATTGCATATCCATGAATACCACCCATCATCTTACAAGGAATAAGAGTAGGGTTCTTTTCTGTTAAAACTCCACTTTCAGGAAGCATTGGAATATCTGCTACACCTAAATAATCCTCTACGTTGATATCCTTACCAAATTCATTCTTTAGTTCTTCTACAAATAATGTATAAACATCAGGTGTAGTAATCGTTGCAAAGAAATGTCCCTTCGCAAGCTCACTATAAGCTGTAACTGTTATCGTATCATCAATACAGCGTTCATCCATAATAGCTGCTAATTGGCGAATGACTGAGGCTCCCTTATAGGACTCTGCCTTACTAAATCCAATATCATCAGGATTTTTATCATTATCCCCAAAGCAATATCCACCATAGCTAAATAAATATCCTGTAGAAAAATAGGGTTCTAAGAAGCTACGCATATATCCCCAAGTATCTGGATTATTATCCTCATATAGCATTTTAGAATATTCATACATTCTATTCCAGCTTTCTAACATATCAGGAACATCATTTTCATTCTCATCCCAAGTTGTTTTCCAATCCTTAGGAAGTAAATCTTTTCGATAATATAAAAGTGGTCCTTGAATATTTACAGGGATTGCAAAGGTATAAGTCTCCCCACCTACCTTACTCTCAAAAGCACTCCAAGAGGCTGCATCTATTTTATCGTAATCAAGAATTTCTTCTTTAGGTATCGGTTGAATATGCTTTCCATCCACATAACGCATTAAACGGTCATTGGCTTGATAAAGCACATCTGGTCCATAGCCATAAGGGCCATCCTTTTCTAGGTCTGTATATTGATCCATATTGGCATCTATCGCTTTGATGCCATAGGATTCATATTCTTTATTAAATGCATTTAATAGCTCTCTTAAATATCCTTGCTTAATTGCAGTATCATTTTCAAGAACACGGATAGTTACATTTCTTTCTAATTCTTTTGTAAATTTTTCTACTTCTACTTCTTTAGCTATAGGCTTGATTCCCAATGTGATTAATAAAGTTAAAATTACTACAAAGTGTAAAATGATAATACATATTTTTTTCATGCTATCACCCTCTCTATTAAAAATCCATTAGGCTCTAATATTCCTTCTTTGTATCTAAAGGACATCATTTCTTTCTTGTTTAGCAAAATGCTTTCTTTACTATGATTTACATAAAGAATAATTTGTTCTTTTTCATTATATCTCTTAATACAAAGGATTTGATTCTTAGAAGTAATTTCAATCTCTCCCGAACATAAGACTTCTTCTTTCCGCAAGGCAACAATTTGTTTTAAGTATTTAAAATACTCTGAAACATAGTCAATTGCTTGCCAATTCATACATCTTCTATTATCTGGGTCATATCCTCCCTCTAGAGGAATCTCAATCCCATAATATAATCCTGGTACACCTAAAAATACAAATTGTATTGCCAAAGCTAAAAGAAGTTTATTTTTATCCTTACCAAGAGAACTATAAAATCTATCTGTATCATGAGAATCTAATAAATTTAACATCATATGATTTACCATATCGGTATTTCTAATTAGTAAACTATTTAGTTTATCTGCAGTATCTTTGGCATCTATTCTATCTAATGCTAAATAATCCAGCATTATCTTTGTAAAGCTATAATTCATTATAGAATCAAACTGATCTCCCTTTAAAAACGGATATGAATTATGCCAGTTTTCTCCCACTAGGAAACAATCTGGCTTTAACCTTTTAATTTCTTTTCTAAAGCTTCTCCAAAAATCATGACTTAGTTCATCAGCCACATCTAGTCTCCACCCATCAATATCAAAGTGTTCTATATAGTATTTCCCAATATCTAGTAAAAATTTTTGAACCTCTTTATTTGAGGTATTAAACTTAGGGTGATAATAACAATTGGAAAATGTTTCATAGTTTACCTTTTTCATATCTACAGAATCCCCATGAATAATAAACCAATCAAAATACTTTGATTTTCTTTCCTTTTTCACTACGTCCTCAAACTGCATCAAAAGATTTGAAGTGTGATTGAACACTCCATCTAATATAATTCGTAGGTCCATTTTATGAGCTTTAGAAACTAACTCTTTAAATAGTCTGTCATTTCCAAATTGAGGATCTATCTTATAATAATCATGAATATCATATTTATGATTGGATATAGAAGAAAATATAGGAGTTAAATAGATTGCTGTCACACCTAATTCCTTTAAATAGGAAAGTTTATCATACACTCCCTTTAAATCACCACCAAAAAAACTATGCTGTTTAGGCAGCTCATTCCATTTAGAATTAATATATTTTCTATCCTTATCCCAACTGCCTTCAAAAAACCGATCTACAAAAATCTCATAAAATACAGCATGCTCTACCCAATCGATTTTCTTCATTATATCAACATCATTAATATACGGATACTGAAAACAATTATAGTATGCATAACTAAAATCATATGTAAGTGTTATTCTGTCCTCACTATAATAGAACCTTTGATTATCGATAGAAAGGTCAAACACATAAACAAAACGAACATCCTCTAGCTTGATATTTGCCTCATAATAGGAATAGAGTTCGTCTCGGTATTTGATTTTCATAGCTAAGCTCTTCTGTTTAGTATGGAATGTATACTTTTCTCCATAGATTACGCATATAGAATCAAAGGAATCTAAATTGGAAACACGTAATCTAAGGACAATAGAATTTTTAGAGGTTGGAAAGCACATATTAGAATCTGGCTCATGGTATATTGCTCGTTTGTCCATTTATAAAACCTCCTCTTTTCATTAAAAAATAATTATCCACCAGCCTAGCTGGTGGTTTTTCCTTTTCGGGCATAGCCCTAG
>JAMPGQ010000027.1 GCA_023663825.1 Anaeroplasma bactoclasticum | reverse complement strand
ATTAATCGTGGCTTACTTCCTGTTAAACCTCAAGAGACTTTTTCAGCAGTCTCCTGTTCTCTTTCTTTACATAAACCTCTCTTTTAACTTTATAACTGGTCAATTTTTGTTATAACCAATCCCCTGATTTGTTTTTAATACTTTTTTCCAATACTGTTCTCTTTCTAAAACATAACTATCATCTATATTTGCGTTATAGTTTTCAATAATTGAATATTGGAAATATTGTTTGATATGATTGAAATCCAATTTTTTTAATTCCACATTACCTCCATGACCATTGTTTACATAATTTTGCCATCGTGCCAGAAGCATTTTATCATTTGAAGTTGCTGAACCCACATATAACTTTCCATTTGATGTATCTGTAATCACATATACTGCTTTTTGATTTTCTAATGCACCTATCCAATCCTGTGGTCTAATTCTAATAATTGATTCTAATTGAGCATAAGATAGGCAAACTTTATGATATCCTGGGAAATGATCTCCACTATATGGTTTTGATAATATTTCCTTAACAGTAACTTCAGATATTCGTTCTTTCATTCTAAAAACATATCGTGCATATGTATTTCCTTTATTATGTTTTACAATCATTCTTCCAAAGAGAGGCTGATATTTTGTTAATATTTCATAGGTTGCACGGCTATTATTTGGTATATCGATAATCTTAGCTGCTGATACAAATAACCATTCATCATAATTCAACTTAACAAAACTAAAGACAAAATTTCCTGGATAAAAATTTCTCCGTTTCCCATACCATCCCCAATATGAGCATTCCGTTTTTCCCTCCACACGATTAGTTTCTGGCGTCAATAACCATCGTTCTAAAAATGATTCTCCACCATTTCCTGCATGCATATTTAATTCAATTTTACTATTTTCTATTTCTTCATTTGTTAAATGCAAAATATCATTAAGATTTATCATTAATCTCAGCTCCTTATTTAAATATGGATTACTTATTAAAATATTTCACTCTCTTATTAATCTTCTATGTTTTTAAATTCATCTTTAATGTTTTGAATTTCACTAATTACTATTTTATCTTCTGATAACCAATTCAAGCCATATTTATTGTTATAGCTTTTAATCATTCTTTCTAAATGACTAATAAAATCCTTATCATATATTTTGCTTGTGAGTCTTCTATAAAGATCCTCTATATGTTTTTTAGCGTATTCCTTTTCATTTTCGAGTATATTACCTAAAGCATAAATTGTTGCCATAACATCCTCAATCTCAACACCTAAACTATTCAGTTCTGATTTCTTGTGTTTATTAAAACAAAAAAGACCATCTAATAATTCAACAATTATCATTCTAATTTCTAAGAGATAATCAACACAAGAAGCTATTGCGGTAACTAATTTTTCTAAAGAAATCTTATAGACATAATACTTTTGTTTACCTAACTCATTATCCATTTTTAAAAGCAAGAGAAATAACTTATCAATAGCATCATCAATACCATTCTTATATTCCTTTATTGATAAAATTAAGGTAATCACTGCACTTCCTAATAATGCATAACTAATATTAACAATAATCAAACAGATGTTCTTATCCCACTTCTTATCAAGAGTAAAAAATATAGCACAAAATATGCATACTATACTTATTGCAAAACATATATAAATTGCTGATTTTTTGGACTTCATACTTTACACCCTTTCCTAAATAGCTTTCTTTGCTTCTTTAACTTTATCTGGTATATAGTTCTCCATATCTAATCACCTACATATTTCTTCAAAATATTTAGTAACAAAATGGAGTTTTTTATAATCTTTATCAGTTTTTATTTTTTTAATTTCAGGCAAAATCCATTTAGCAATCTTGCTATACTCACCAAATTGAGAGTGATATCCTGATATGTCCTTCTCTTTTCTATAATACTTATGTCCACTTAAAAAATGAGTTTGATATGGAATAAATATCCATTGTTTTTTTCTTCAATCATAGGCGTTTCAATCAATCTTATACAAAAATTTATTCAAATGTAATGTTAATTTCGTTCAATTCTTGTAATTGTTCTAATATAGATTTAGAAATGTTTGAACCAACAATGACTCTTTCTATTTTTATTCCACACTGATTATAATCTTCTAAATGTCCTTTATAGGCAATTTCTTCTTTTTTTCCAGCATAAATATATGGTTCAAGTGCCTTTGTATCATCATCGTACGGATCGCCCAAATATCTTAATTCTGATTCAAAACCATAATCTTTTTTATCTTTTAATATATACAAAAGATGCGAAAACTTTAAAAAATCATAACTTTTTAAGCAATTATAGTCATTTACATTTTTTAATATTTCCTGTGCTTTTACCAATAAATCTGTATAATCAAAATTTTCCTTATCCAAGTATATAATAGGATAAAATTTTTCACAATTTATAAGACTAAATTCCAAGCAGATTCCATTATGATTATTTCCATATTCCTTCCACATTTCTTCTGTTATTGAAATAGTAAATGATGTTACATCATGTAATTCTTTTATTGTTTTCATAAAAGAACTTAATTCCTTTGCACTTACATGAATTCCAATTTTTCTTAAATCACTTTCTGCTTTAGGATAATCTATATTACATTCAAATTCACTTTTATCATCAAAGGAATGAATACAACTAACCCACATTTTATTATTTTTTAATGCAAATATCTTAGAATTATTCAACTTTATATCTTCATCAAAAGGAATAAATTTATATATCTTGCAGTCAGAAAGAAATTTTTTTATAAAATCTTTTTTTAAATTCAAATCTCCTTTATTATGAAAAAAATCATCATAAAAACAAATTATATCTTCATACATCTTAATTCATTCCTACTTTTTTATTCTTAGTAATATATTCTTTTAAAGCACGTTCAACAACAATAGTCTTAGTTTGTCCAGCTTCATAAGCATATTCTTCAAGTAAATTTGCAATTTCTAAATCTATCTTAATATTTAATACTTTAAATTCTTTTTTAGGCTTTGGCATAACTTACTCCTCACTAACTATGATTAAAAATCCTTGAATAAATGCGTTAGGCATTTGAAAGCATTTTTCTTTATATTTTTTATCATCAAATTTAACTTTCACAAGATCACTTATTTCAACAACTGTTCCTGAACCAAAGGCTTTATGTGTTACACGAGTTCCAATTTTCACCCGTGAAGAATCAAAATTAGGTTTTGCTGGTTCTATCTTTTTTATTGTTTGAGTAGAAATAACTGTTGGTTGTTCTTGCTTTTTACTAGTTTCCTTAGATTGATACTCGTTAGTAGTAATATTATCAACTTTAGTTTCAACTTTCTTGTATTGTTGAATAAAGCCTTCTAGTGTCTTTTGCTGTTCACCATAAAAGATTTTATATTCTTCATCGGTAATGACAGTTGAAAAACCACCAACATGTTCTCCCTCATGCTTATTGATACCAACATATTCTAAAGAAGAATCCTCATAACGTTTAAACTTATAAACTGCATCGTCCATTAGTCTTTCATTAAATATTCCTAAAGATACTAAAAGATTAAAGTCTGATACTTCAAGTCCCGTAACCTTTTTAAACAAAGAAGGTTCAAGTTTTGTTATAACATCTTTTAAAGAGTATTCTCTATAGTCAGTTAAATACATAAACACTGGTATTCTTGTTGCAAACTTAATAAGTTTTTCTTGAATTTGTTTACGCTTACTCTTATACTCCTTTTCTTCATCACTTAATTCTTTCTTTTCCTTTGGAGTTAGTTTTTCTCCACTATTTTTCTTCTTCTTAACATCTTCAGACTTAGTAATAATCGTAGTTATATCTTGGTTCAAAGAACGGAACCCTTCTATTTTCATTAATATGCTCATAGCTTTCTCATTAGATAGCAAACGAGATAGTGTTTCGTTATCTACATTAACTAATAATGCTGATTCCCAACGTCTTGCGAGTAAAGAAGCTGTTGTTCCACTCATAGCAATGTCTAGGATTTGTCCAGCATTAATTTCTTGCATAGCACCATCTTGATATGCTAAAACGGGTAAAAAGTTAATAAAATCAGCAACTTTCTTCTCTGGATTTCTTTCCTCAACATCGAGTTTTGTTGCATAATCTGCAATTTGTCTTAATGCTCTATTTAGTGCAAAATCAAAAATATAGCACTCGTTTTTAATGATTGTTTCACTTCCATCATCATTTTTCATAGACCAAGGAGATTGAACTCTAAATGCAGATTGAAAATAGGTCTCTGGAGTAGAGATTCCACGCAGCATAAATATTCCAGTCCATGGTTTTACTGTAACTCCTGTAGTGAGCTTTCCACAGGTTAAAGTGATGGTTTTGCTATTTAATGGATCCTGCATTTGCTTTTGGACAGGCTTTAAGGCATCTAAGCCTATACCTGCACTTGTTCCAGCACAAACAATAATTTTGTAATCATGATAAAATAGATTTTGTTTTTGTAATAACAAATTATTCATTGCATAGCAAGAAGAAACATTTGGCAAAAACCATAATGTATGATTTAAAACATTTAATAATGCTGTTTCTTTGAAAGGAAGAAAGGTTGATCCCTTAGTGGTAACAGCAGTATCATTAATAGATACTTTGGTGAAATCTCCACGGATAATATCAAGCCATTTCTGAACTTCATTTTCATGAACAAATTTAGCGTTTACTTTACTTCCTTCTGCTCTAAAAAACTCATTCAAATCAAATTCATTTAAGTCTGTATTTCTAGCAACTGAAATTACAGATTCAGGCAATTTATAGGTCATTAAAACAATGCGAGGTAAACTTGCATAAGGATTCTTCCCTTTAGAATCATCCCAATGCTCTTTAGCGTATTGCTCATCAGAATAAGTCCAATTATAAACTTGTTCTTCAATAAATTCTCCAGAATTGATAGCTCTAAATGGAGTACCAGATAAATAAAGATATTGATTAGCCGTAATAGGTAACCAAGTTTCATCAAGGAATTCTGCATCTTCTTTTATAATTTCTTCTGTTTCTTCATCTTGAGCTGTAAATAGCTTTTTAGCATTTTCTGTCCATGCACCAAAGTGATATTCATCAAAAACAACCATATCCCAGTTTGTGTCATGAATAAATTCATTTTTAGCTTTTATTCCACCATTATCGTTAGTTCCTAATAAATTCTGGAAGGAACCAAACACAACAATTGGTTTATTTTTATCACAAGCAGCAAAATCTAAATCTAATCGACTATTATCTTCTTTGGCATCTTTATCAGATACATACTGCCAGCCTTCAAAATCTAAATGTGTCATTAAATCTTCTTTCCAAGCAGATTCTACTGCTGGTTTGAAAGTTAAGATTAAAAGTCTTTTAATTCCAAGTTTCTTTGCAAGTTGGTATGTAGCAAAAGTCTTACCAAATCGCATTTTACAATTCCATAAAAACTTAGGGGTAGATATATTTTCTTTTTTGACATCTGTGAAATAATTGTATGCTTTTAATACTGCTTGTTCTTGTTCAGGACGCATATTAAAATTTAGAGTTCTTTGTTCTTCGTTTTCTATTCTATCGAAAACAGCAAGATATGCTGATTTAATAGTGTCAAGATTACATTTATACCATTCTCCTGCAACATTAGAAACATTATGCTTATTCAAGTATCTATGAATCTCATGATCCATAAAAGTAGTTCCATCATTTCTTACAGCTGGTGCAGTCCATTCAACTTTCCAGGATTGATTTGGGACAATGGTAGGATAGTGTTCTTTCATACGTTCTTCAATAGAACGTGTAGTGTATCCTACTTTATAGGTATTAGGATATCGACTATCTGAATAGGCATATATGATGGGAGTTACATTTGGTTTTTGAGGGAAAAATTTTTTATTCAACTCCATCATCTCCAGTCGATAAATCCATAGGCTTAATCATAGATTCTATAAAATTTATTTCTTCTTGAGATAAACTATATTTTTCATATAATTCCTCATCAGTCCATGGCTTGGAGAAATCCTGAATTGGAACTAAATCATAAACCGTAGGTGTAGCGCTTTGAGTATTCTTTTTCAGCATTACTAAAAATCTAAAAAATTTTGTAGAAATATATGACATTATATTTTTAGCATTTTCCAAATCATTTATAGGTCCTATCATTAAATAAGTTTCAGTGCATACACTATTTTGTTCTGAAATAAATGGAACTCCCAATATTTGATGTGGAAAATTTTCGCCAGCTCCATAAGCTCTAGAAATGAAAATTTTATAATCTTGAATTAAATTTTGATTTTTTCTGACTGTTTGCTTGGAAATATATCCTATTCCTTTTTTTCTCCAACCATAGTAATATATCTTAATTGAATTCAAAAAAGGCTTTAACTTTATATCTGGTTTTACTCTTAAATAGCTGTTTTCCACTCGAACATCATAGCCGAACGGATCATTAGGGGAAACTAAAGAACTAAAAGACTTTTCTTGCATATTGTTGACTTTATGCAATATAGAAATTGCTTGATTATATCTAATAAAGGTATCACAACCTTTTTCCAATAATTCTCGTTCTGTTTCTAAACATAAACCATTGGAATGGTTCACTACTTTGCATAATCCCTTCTCATCTCTTTTCCATAAAAAATAGCATACTCCACCTTTAATTTCAACACCAGGAAAACATTCTGAAGCATTTGGAAAGTCATGTATTATCCTTAAGCTATTATCCATTAGCATCTCTTTCCTAAATTCATCCAAACCTCTACCTCCTGCATACCAACGTGCTGGAACTATCATAGACAAATATCTTGGATTTAATTTTTTTGCTTGTTCAATAAACTTTTGATAAATTGGCATTGCACTGGCACCATTTCCACCATCAGACATTTGATATGGTGGATTTCCTATAATAACATCAAATTTCATATTGAATATCTCCTTTGGTTCATTAACGTGTATAAATTCATAAGCATGTGTTTCAAGGTTTTTATCTCTATCATATTCTGATTGAGATGCACCACAAAAAATACATTTGCCATTTTTCCATGTGTGTTCTACTCTTTTAAATCTTATATTGCCTTCTGCATTATCAAATTTTGATATAGAATATTTACAGTTTGGATATTTTGAGCAATATAAACTTCTTCTTGATAGTAAGCTTGTTAATTCTGTTATTGCTATTCCATAGACTTGTTCATGTAGAATATAGTCTATATTTTCTTGTAAAGAATGCAAAAATAAATCCTCTTCTTCACTTAATGCTTTATTGTCTTTTTTCTTTTCTTCTATTTCCTGAAGAACGATTTGATAATTTGGCATTTGTGCTTCTAATAATCTTTTTGTTATTTCTCTTAGAAATACTCCTGATTTTGTGAATGGATCTAGAAACTTAGCATTTCTATCTTTCCATATTTCTTTTGGCAATAAATCAAGCATTGCATTTGCAATAGATGGTGGAGTAAATACCTCATCGCTTGACAAATTGGCTATGCAGTTTAAAACGTCTGGATTAAAATAATTATTTTTGATTTCACTCATATTTTACTACCTCCCTATAATCCACTAAAGGATACTCTTTTATAGGTTTATCTACACTATTACGCACATCTTTATTGATATCATCATCAAATGTGAATAGATTAAATTCTTCTGTATTTGTTAATTGCTCTGTTTCTAAAATCTTAGAGAGTTCATAATCTCTACGTTTTATCATAGTGCCTGTGCCAAATTTCCATTCAGCAAATACAATTGGAGTGCCATCATTTTTTAACATCGTTAAAGCATCTCCACATAAAATATTTTTAGTTAGAATATAGTGACATACTTGTTTTACTCTTTCATCTTCGCTAGTTTTCATTATTTTAGAGTATTCTTGAAGCCAAATGTCATAAAGTCTTTCAATGCAATCATTTACATTATCCTGTAAAATATCAACACCATATATAGAAGCGATGGCAGAGATAGAATACATTTCATAGTTATCAAGTTGATTATGATATCTTTCCTTGACAACATTAAGTTTTCTTTTTAATATTTCAGCTAAAAAATTTCCATCACCACAAGCTGGTTCTAAAAACGTAGATTCTATGTTTTCTGTTTCTTCTTTAACAAGATCAAGCATTGCATTTACTTCACGCTCATTTGTAAATACTTCTCCATGATCTCTAACTCTCTCTTTTGATTTAACTTGATCCTTTTCCATACTGCCTCCTAGGATATCATTGACATTAGTGTTTGTGGAACTCCTATCAATTTGTTTTTATAATATTTCCATTCTATGAACGTAATAGGCTCATCATTAATAGTTTTCATTGTAAGTGTATTGCCGTTGATGATATTCTTTTCTAAAATCATTTGAATGGTTTTTAATGTCTTTTTACTATTTGTATAAAGACTAACAAAATCATACATTCTTTTTCTGCAAGTAATAACATTGTCTGTTAATAGTTCTATACCATAAATTGAAGCAACTGCCCTAATTAAGGTTTTAGAATATGAATATGATTGCTTAGCATATTTAGATTCTACAAGAGAAAGTTTTCTTTCCAATATTTTAATTGCAAAATTCCCTTCCCCAATTGATGGTTCTAAAAATGTAGAATCAATTGTCTTAAAACTATCCTGAACCAAATCAAGCATAGCTTCTACTTCTCGCTCATTTGTAAATACTTCTCCATGCTTTGATACTCTTTTTTTAGATTTTACTTGTTTCAAAACATTTCACTCCTTAATTTTACCATTTTTCTTGCGTAAAGTCCATTCAAAACTCAATCTATACTTATCTACATTTATCTACACTTATTTTAGCATAAAAAGAATGTAAAATAAAGATAAAGTTTCCTGTTTTATTAATGATATTGAAATTTTAAATAAAAGTAATATAAATAAGTGAGGGTGTAGAAAATACACTCTTTCATTATGTTAAAAATAGAATAAAAAAAGTATGTGCTCCTATGATAAAATTTAAATGTCACAATAAATCAAAGAAAGGAGCCCATACATGGATTATTATACATTAAAATTATTTAAATTAACATATCTTAATGTCGATTTAGAAAAATCTTTTGTCACTCACATTAATGACAATAAATCAATATTAAATATATTTTTGAAACAAGAATTTATGGCTTGTAGAAATTGTGGTTGTTTTAACATTAAAGTTAGATCGACTACTCAAACAAAAGTGAACCATTCTATCTATTCTGATCTTCAAATTGAATTATATATTCATAGAAGAAAATATTATTGTCCAGATTGTGGACATTATTTTACCGAAGAGAATCCCATCGTTTCTTCTAATAGAAATATATCTATAATGACTGACTTTAGAATATTAGAACTTCTTAAAGACCCTACTAATGCTTATTCTAAAGTAGCTTCATTAACTAACACTTCTATTACTTATGTTCAAAATGTGTTTGATAAATATATCGATATTAAATTAGGTGGATTATCTACCGTTGTTTGTATAGATGAAGTCTATGCTAAAAGATTAGTTGAAAATAAATATATTTGTATTTGGTATAATCCGTTTGAACGTAAGGTTATTGATGTTTTAAACTCTAGATGGAAATCAGATCTATTAAACTATTCTTCTAGATATTCTTTCTCTGAACGTCAAAAAGTAAAGTTTGTTTCTATAGATATGTGGTATACATATAAGGAAATGGCTCAAATAGCCTTCCCTAATGCCACTATCTGTGTAGATTCTTTCCATGTTATTAAACACCTTAATGATGCTTTTAATCAAGTTAGACTTAGAGTCTAAAAGAAATTCGCCCACCTAAAAAGTGATCCAAATAGCTATTATTGGTTATACAAAAAATACAATAAATTTTTACTTAGAGATTTCTCTAATATTTACTCTGGTAGAATCAAAGTTAATAGATTTGGTATGATGTTAGATAAATATCAAATCAGAGAATTTATGTTATCTTTAGATGAGGAACTTAAATTGGCTTATGAACTAAAAGAGGAATATCGTTCCTTTAATTTGTCTGCTTCTATAGAGGATGCAGAACCCAGACTTCTAGAACTTATGGATAAATTTAAAGCCTCTAAGATAAAAGAGTTTTATCCCTTTATTAGAACTATTAAAAATTGGCAGGATGAGATTATTAATTCTTTCAACAAAATTAATGGTAAAAGAATTTCTAATGGTCCTATAGAACGAACTAACAGAACCATTAAACAATTATTTTATAATGGCTTTGGTTTTACCAATTTTGAAAGAACTCGTAAACGTATTATCTATATTTCAAATTCAGATACACCTATTTTAGGTGTCCCTAAAAAATAAAAATAATCTATATTTTATTTATTGTGACCCATAAGAAAAACCGTCAAAAATTTTCTTTTTTTTGACGGTTTTTTTGGGTTCTTGTTTAAAGCTTTGTACTTAAATAATTATAGTTCTGTACTGAGATACGGAAAGTTCTATTTCTCCCCACACCCCTCAGAATTTAAAGAACCTAAATAAACTGAAAAAGCATCCAGAATATACGGATGCCATCAAAAACTATTAGATATTTAAACAAGTTAGACCATTGAGTTTAACTTGTTTTTATTTGTTTTTTTCTTAAAACAACAAAGTGACAAGTAGCAGGTAGCTTTTTATCATTTATTTGTTTTTTAAGATATGCCATGAATTAATCTCAAAATCATTAACTTTTATTTGTTAGAAATTTATAAAAACGCATATATTTTTTTCAATTTCTTCTTCTAGATTATTGTTTAACTTTAAATAATCCATATATATTTTATAGGCATTATTTATATCCTTCATAGGAATATGAGCATACCTTTTTTCTGTTCCAATTTCATATTCACCATTCTTTATATCATCAACATAAGAATCTGAATCTGTTGCAAATTGATTAAAATTACTAAGTTCATCCTCATCTTTTAAATATAATAACCAATATTTTCCTTGTCCCCTTGAGTCAGTTTTAAATGAACCATTTGTCAAAATTTTTTGAATTTTTCCTTTTACTGAATTAATTATAATATAGTAATAAAAATGTAGATTGTCCTTTATATAATATGAATTTGTTTCCGGATATACAAGGCATTTACGAGCTTCATCAACATAGCATAATAATAAAGAATATATTATTGTATTATTATAATATATATTACATTTGTATGATCGAGCTGATGGATTAGCATAATAGCACATTATTGTTTCTTTGTTCCATTCATTAATACTATCCTTCTCTAGTTCCATTCTAAATTCTGGAAAAAATCTATTAAATATAATATTCCCATCTCCAAAATCATTATCATTTATAAAATCACATTTATCATTATAATATCCCCAATTTCCCCAATCATCAAGAACAGCATTTAATTGGTCCATAATACTTCTATTTATCCCAAATCTTTTCCTCCATAAGTATTCTTGCTTATCAATGTCTGCAGTTTGGTTTATTGGAGTATTCGTATCATTTACTCGAGTATAGACATTATTCATATTCACATCCCTATATCTGTCTTTTAATACATATGGTGTATTGTTTGATTTTTCAATGACAATTATATCAAGAGTTTTCCCATTATATTCAATAGTGTCTATATGCACCATTGGACGTGTACCACCAATAAAATTTATTCCTCTTAGTAAATCTGTGATTTGTTGAGTATTTTTTCTATTAGGATCATTATCCACTCCTAACACGCTGAATGTTTTATCTTCAACACCAATTATTATATACGCTTCTTCATCACATTGATTATTTGCCATACAAATAATATCATGAACAAGATTGCCCAATTTATCAGTTTGATACCATTCTTGTTTAAAATCCCAATATTCTCCCTCACATTTAAGGTTTAAGAATTTTTCTACCTGTTCTATTTTAATCATTTTTTAATACTCTCCTATGTGTTTTTATGAGATTATAGATATTTTCATTTGCAACACAAATCTTTACTTTTCAATATGGAAAAGCAAAATTATATTTCGATGATATTTGTTGGTTATGTTACGTTATGTTAAATACTTATTACATAGTAATAAAAGTTATAAAACTATTATTTCTTATCGGTTCGTTGCAATGAACAGACAACTTCAACTGTAAGTCCCTTATCCTAGTTTGTAAGAATAGATATCAATATCAAACTATCATACTCTGTGATTTTCTAAAAAAACTTCAGAAAACATTTTTAATTTTTATTCTTCTAATACCCTCCAATAACCTGATTTTTTTGAACCTACGCGTTCAATCTTTCCATTTTCTTTCAATACTTTGATATTTTTTTCAACTGCAGTCTCTGAAATTCCTAGCAATATTGATAATTGCATGTTTGTAACATTAGGATTATTTCTCATTTCTCTCATAATCTTTTCTTTACTAGAATTGATTTTATTCCCAACTTTATTCCCAACTTTATTCCCAACCACGTTAATCCAATTAAACGGAATAGTAACAACAATGGAATTCTCTCTAAATTCTATAGCTTCCTTTCCATAAGTTTCAATAATTTTAGGAATTCCTCTTCCTGATTTTTCACTAATATGAAGTTGTAAAAATATTTCGGATAATTTTTCATTAACTGGAATGGATTCACCTAAATAAAAACCTTCTAAAGTTTGTTTAGGAGGTAATGTTCCTCTTGACAATATTTCAATGCGATTAGAAAAAACAGAAATCATCGGCTCGTTCCCATCTACCCATTTATTATGCAAGACGGCATTAATGATTGCTTCTGTGAAAGCCTTACTATCAAACAACGGAACTTCTTTTCTTTCGACGACTCTATTTCTTTCATCTGCTTGAAGAATGTTTAAAACATCACCATATCTTAGCAATTCATCTAATGTATATAATAAGCAATTGTATCCAAATTCTCTAACAGAAAATAAATTAGATGCTTTAGTTTCTCCATCAAAAATAGAAACTCTCAAAGGTATGTGTGAATCATCAGATAACAATTGAGCTAAAATATTATACTTATTATTATCAGTCAATAAACCCAAATTTTTCTTAAAAGTGGATTCTTTTAAAATGATGCCTTTAGAACCATAATATCCAAATAGTTTTTGAAATGATAAGTATTGATATGAAGACTCCTTATTTACAATTGTTGGAATCCCCTCATTTAATACGTTAAATAAATAGATTTCTCTCTCTGGAAATCTAGAGAGTTTCTCTTTGCTTGAACCGACACGAATATATCTTATACCATCCCAAGATGTAGGAATATTTTTTGCTGCCGGGATATTAAGAACTACAATCCTTTTAGAATTAATATATCCTTCCTCAAAATCAATTCTCAAATGTGGAGATAGCAATCTTTCCAAATAATGCTTTAGAGGTTCATTATGAGAAACATTACACTCTGGGTCAAAATCAGTACCAACAACTTCATGTGTTGAGTCTTTTATTCCCCATACTAAATATCCTTTTTCTTTTCCCATATAAGAAGCTCCATTGGATAAGGCAGAAATATACTCTCCTAATTCATAATCAGACTTCATATTTTCTTTAAACACAAACCATTCATTTTCAAATGAATAAGATAATAATTCTTTTACCAAATCAGCAATATTCATAAAATTCCTCATCATTTAAACCCAACCTAATTACAGCATATGGTTGGGTTTATTTCAAGAAAAGTTGGGTTTGTTTGTAAAAATCATAAAACCTTCAAATGTAAATATATTTCACTTAAGAATATTAGCAAAAAGACCAAATTACTTCATTTTGCAATTTGATCTTGTGTAATTATTAGAAACTTATTATATTTATTGACTAACTAATAGCTATCTTTATCTTTATTAAAGATTATTTCAAGAATTAAATTCTTTTCTTTTCGCAATCGATACTCTATAGATTTCGCCCACAATAAAGATACAAGAATTCCATATTTTATCCCCACGAACGACCAAACAATTCTTTTCCATTAGGAGCTAACTCTAACACCTTATTTTTCAATAATATAGAAGCACTTTCCTTAGTATATGAGCTAAGTTTGTCAAATGCTATAAAGACTTGCTTACCACAGGACTCATACAATTTCAAAATTTGTTCAATAGCAACATCAGAAATCTGTTTTAATAATAAAGAATCATGTACTAATAGTGGAAGTGAAGTTAATAGCAAAACAGCTAAATCAAATACTACTAAGCCCTTAAATGCAACGCCAGTTCCAGTATCGTTAGGAGTGAAAAATTGATATGTTTTTGAGTCAAAAGAAATAATAGGGGAATTAAACATTCCTTTATATATATAATCATTTATTTCATGCATTTTATTATTCAATTTGGAGGCAAGCAAATCAAACTGTCTTCTTTCAATTTTTATTAATTTTTCTTCTGTTTGACATTTTATTTCTTCTAAAGAATGTTGTTTTAAATATGCTTCATTTTCTTTTTGTATTTTTTCTATTTTTTTCACCAAATCAGAATGCTGTTTTAAAATAACTTTAGATGTATTGGGATTTTGGATTAAAGATTGTAATTCATCAACATAGGATTTGATTTGGTTATCTAATTCATTCAATTCAGAAGCTAATGCAGTTCGTTCTTGTTTAATCTCATCTTTAAATATATTAGATATGCTGTAATGAAATTTTTCTATTTCTTCTAATTTTTTACAGTTAATATTAGGGAAGAACTCTTTTATTTCATAGAGATTATCGTTTGTTATTGCAAATTTATAATTATAATTTTCATCCAAAGAATTCAAACGAGATATAATGCTACTACGCATTTTTCTTACTTTAAATAAACTCTTTTTGATTTCAATTGCTTTCTCTGTTATAATCGAATCTGAATCAGCAATTCCTTTTTCTATGTTTATAGCCAATACTTCTAGTTCTTTTTTCATCCTTTCTAACTCTTTCAAGTTAGCTATATATTCTCGTTTTCCTATTTTACTTATAAAATCTAAAGTTTGAGCTTTTTTATAAGCTTTTAGTTTATTTTTTGCATCTTCTGTTTGATTAGATATCACCGAAATTGGTGTATATTCATTAAAAAGCTTGAGTAATACATATGCAGCATCCATATCTGCTTCTTTTGGAAAATAGTGTAACGGATGCTTTTCATCACAATTCTTTTTTCCATAAACACGAGTGTAACGACCAACAGCATCTCTGAAACTTAAGTTGGGCAAATTAAGATTATAGAAGTTATTTAACCAATCCCTATATTCTTTTATACTAATTTGGAGTATTTTATTATAGTTATTATCACATTTCCAAACTACATTAGGATCAGTATTTTTCCGTGAGAAATAAAAAAGCTCTCGATTTTTAATAAATGAAAAATTTATGTCATGTGATTTAACATTATTCAAAATGTCAGGAGAATTTGCATATGTGTCACCACCCAAAACAAAATCAATAATAAGTAAAAATGATGATTTTCCAATTGAATTATCTCCTGAATCAGTCCCTAATACAACATTCAATCCATCAGTAAAAACAATCTTTTTTTGATAAAATTCACTACAACATATTTCACGCAACATAATGAACAACCCCCATATCTTTCAAAAATATAATCTTTTGCAGAGCAAAAAGGAAATCTAACACATCAATAAATTCTTCGATTCCTGAAAAAAATTTTTTTGTCTTTTTATATAACGCAAAAACAGTCATATCACATTCTCGAATCTCAATTATTATTGGAGTAATTTTGCCGATTACACTCTCATTGAAACTAATAATTTTACTTGGTAATTTCATGGAACACCTCACAATTTTGAACAAAGAATGATATTACAATTTCACCAGCTTCACGTGATGTAGTTGTTGTTTTCCTTAGTATCCAATCCACCATTTGATTAAATATTTCTATCTTATCATTAGTAATAACTTCCATCTTTTCAAAACAAGCTTTGATTTGCTTACTTATGACTGAAAATAAAAATCCATTCTTTCCTTCCATATTTTTAAAAAGTTCTCTTATGTATGGAAAATAAGTACTAACATATCCTGCGATTTTAGATTTAAGCAAAAATTCTTTATCATAAAATTTTTTTGCCAATGGAACAGGAGTATATGCTAAAGAACTCATATCTTTTTCCGACAAATGAATAATCTCATCTATTATTTTTTCAATCTCCGTTTCTAATCCCATTGCCTTGGTAGCATCATACAGGCTTGCCAATCGTAATAACTCTTTTTTCTTATTTAATAAATCTAAATAATCTCTCTTAGTGGTATGAAAATCTTGAATCTCATGGCAATCCTTACATAATGCTATTTTATTTTCAAAGCTTTCTGTATTTTCTCCTAGTCTTTCTGCATCTTTTAATTCTTCATATTGCTTTTTAGTAGGACTATTAGGAAAAATATGAGCTATTTCAAATAATTTTGCTGCGGGTTTCTTTTGATTGCGGGATTGCAATTCTTTTCCACATATAGGACAATGGTAGTTTACCTCTCGTAAAAATAAGCGTGTTTCATTCTCTTCAATTTTTTTACGTGTAACTAAATAACTATCATTACTTTTTTCTTCTAAAAATTCTTCATCAGTCATCTATTATCACCTTCAATAATATACTTAAATTTTAAATTTATGTATCTTTTTATGCTAGACAATTCCTAATTCTTATTTCAATTTACCTTTATGCTCTATATCTCTCCAATGAACTTCACGTTCAATAGGTTCACCCAGTTTTTCATAAGCACTATTAATATAGTAATTAGGATTATTTAAAAAATCCCTCAATTTAACCAACACACAAAAGCGACCACTTTCCTCATAGCAGCAATTATTTTCATTTCTCTTTAAATAATAATTTGCAGAAAATTCACGAATAACAGTAGAATCATTAATATTTACATAATTATGAATTTCGCCGCATTTCTCACATCTATATTGCCCTTGATATATTGCTGATTCAACTTCAGGTAGTACAATACCTAATATACCACTTCTACGATTGTTTTTTCCATCGTATAAACTAGCTTGAAGTTCTCTTATGATGAAACTTTGCTTATTGTATCCTTCATAATCTAGACCTTCAAGTTCTGAAGAATTCTCTCCTATCAAAAAGATTGTAACTGATGTATTGCTAAGATATTCTTCACGAATAACTTTCATAACTTCATCTATATCGTTCGAAGGAATGGTTTTATTTAATGCCTTCCCTGTCACCTGTTCTTTATGTAAAACATTTAAAACTTTTTGAAGATACCCTTTTTCCCTATCCTCTTTTTTATAACTAATAAAACAATTGTGCCTTTCTTCCATATTCATATCCCCCTATTTAAAAATTTCTCTAATTTTCACAAAATCAAAATCATAAATATTTTCATCATCTTTTCCGCCATCTAAAACTATATTTATTTTCGATGGCTCTTTAAAAGTCATTTTACTAATTTTTAATGTTTCTAACATTATTTCTAATAATTCTTGTTTTGTTACTTCTTGATTATCAATGATTCGTGTGATTCCAGCTCCAAGTAATGGTATATTAACTACAAATCGAGCATAGTGACGATTTAAATTTTTCCACATATCTAAAAGACAATTTGCATATTCATTTGAATGCAAATAAGCTTCATTTTGGGGCGTGAATTTAGAAAAGGCCAAAGCAAAATAATCATCAATCGGTTGAATTTGACCAATTATATATTTTTGCTTCTTTCCACTTTTGCGTTTATCACAATATTCTCCCTTTATTAATTCACTATTTGTTTCGACTAATTTATCAAATTGTTTTTTCTTTATATAATTGTTGTCAATAGCTTGACCATGTAATGAAGAATGGGTAATAATCACATCATCGACTTGTGTATCAAAATACTCATTAAAAGCGATTACTTTCTTACCTTCTAGTTTAAAAATATCACCAAAAAAAACATTAACAGTTGTATTATTAATTTTCAATTTTAAGAATCTTGTACGTTTAAAATGACAATACATAACTATATAAGCCAAGCCTAAAAAAACAAGTAATAGTATTCCAACAATATATTTGATAAATTGTAGTTCACATGAGAAATCAGGCAAAAACAAGAAAATTGTTGAAATGACTGTCGCTACTATAGCACAAGATTTACTCCATTGAGTATAAATATATTTATTGAAAAATTTAATTTTCATTTTTTTCTTCATATGTATATACCTCCCCTCATAATAAAGTTAAATTCTTTTCTTTTCCAAATTATACCATTTTTTGGCACTCTTGTCAACGATTCGCCAAAATGTTTATAGACAACATTAGATATATTTTTTAAATTAAAATAAAACACTTTGATTTTTCTTCATACTAATACTAGACTCAAAATTACTAACATAAAAGAAAGAAGCTGAAAGTCAGCCTCTATTGAATAAGATTATAAAATTTCAATGCACTTGTTATAGCTTCTGTCATTGCAGGGGTAGGGTGTGGAATTGGATTTTTAGGATTTACTGCTTCTTTTACACATGCCATAGATAATCCATTTTTCCTCTTTATTTCTGCAATGTATCTCGTATGAACTTTTAATCCAAAATTATCTAGCACATAGTTTTGAATCATTTTATAGGTTACCTTTTTTTCCTTAGGGAAAGTTTTTCGTCTTTCACTAGTTTCTATTACTTTAGTAGGATTATCTTCAGGAATAAATAGAGATATACTCTCTTTAGGTTCTAAAACATAAACTGCGAAAGCATTTGAAGCAAAACAAAATATAGGCCAACCATAAAAAAAAGCTAAAATTACTTTAGTTCAGTAATTCTAGCTATAGTTTATTTTCTAATCTCTTTTAAGTCTAATTTTTGATTCTGTTTCATTTACGATATGTTACGTTATGGTATATATTTATTACACAGTAATAATAGTTATGAAACAATTATTTCTTATCGGTTCGTTGCAATGAACAGACAACTTCCGTTAAAGCGGTTTGTGGAAACATATCTAATGGTATAATGTGATTCACTTGATATGCCTTACTTAACTTTTCTAAATCCTTTGCTAGAGTTGCAGGATTACAAGATACATAAACCACTCGTTTAATTTTAGATTGTAATAAAGCGTTAATAAATTTCTCTTCTAATCCTGTTCTTGGGGGATCAACCACTACTACATCAAAGGGATTTTCTTCTAAAAGCTTTGGTAATAGCTGGGCAGCATCTCCTTGAATGAATTTAGCATTTTTGATCTTATTTATTTTTGCATTCTCATTTGCGGCAAGTACTGAATCTTTATTATATTCTATTCCTACAACTTCTTTTGCCATATGAGCCAAGTATAGACCGATTGCTCCTACACCACTATAGGCGTCAAGTACTCGTTCCTTAAAGGAAAGCTTACAAGCCTTTAGAACAATATCCATCATATTCTTAGCCTGTTTAGTGTTTAATTGGAAGAATGTATTTGGATAGATTCTATATGATATTTTCCCAAACTTTTCTATAATATAAGGTTTACCCTCTAACAACTGAGGATCTGTACCAAAAAAGCCAATATCCTTTTTTGAATCATTAAAGGATTCATAGACTCCTACAACTCCATCAATAGTAATCACCTTTTTGGCAAGCTCTTTTATCTTATTACTCTTCTCGCCACAAACAATACAAACCAATGCCTCATCTTGTTCATTCACACGAGTAACTAAATATCTTAATATACCTCTTCCAAATTTAGAAATATAAGAGCTTATACCTAGTTCATCTGCAGATTCTAAAATTTTAGAATTAATCTCATTGATTTTTTTCTTTTGAACAAGACAATTTTTGATGGGAACAATATGATTTGAATTGGGCTTTAACATACAAACAGAAGTTTTACCATCTACACTTTTCACTGAAAGCTGACTTCTATTTCGATAATGAAAAATATCTAAAGAAGGAACAGTTTTTCTAATCTCAAAGGATTTAGGATTAAGTGATGTATATCTAGAAATTGCTTCTACAACAGAATCTCTTTTAAATTCAAGCATTTTCTCATAGGCAATATGAGAAACATTACAGCCACCACATTCCTCATAATATGGACAGCTAGGGGTAACTCTATCTTTAGAAATATGCTTAATTTCAAGAGTTTTAGCAAATGCCATTTTTTTATCTTCTTTTATTACTTCAACATTATGTCCTTCCCCTGGTATAGCATTCTCTACAAATACTGCCTTACGATTATAAAAGCCAATACCTTCTCCATTAATGCCTAAACGTTTAATGTCTAATATAAAATTATCCTTTTCTTTCATTGGTATTCACAGCCTTTACCTTATAATACTTAAATCTTGCATATCCATAAGATGGTTTTTCTCCTCTTGCATAAATACCAACCTTTCCTCCAATCCATCTACCTGGAAGAGCTTGATATTCATTTTTAAAAATCGTTTTATTAAATCCAAGTTGATATTTTCCTGGATAAGTAAATTTCAAGATAAACTCGATTTCGTTGTTTTGGTAAATAGAATCAAAGATAACTACATCCTCTGTCTGATTAAACGCACCAGTACGCACTTGAAGATGATTTTTCCCTTGAATTCGTTTTACGCAAATATAGCTATAACTACTACCCATATAACATAAACCAACCTCATCTCCGTCTTCAACTAACTTTAAAGCACAGAAGGCAGTTGTTTTAAAGGAAGGATATGCAAGCTTTGTTAAAAATAAATTTGGCGTTTGATTCAAAGCCAAATCTGCTTTTTTAGAATGATGATAGCAGGATAAAACTAATCCATTATTTAATTTATACCAGCCTGGTTGTTTATTGGCGGGAGTCTGCCACATAAGGTTTAGCTTGTCCTTATGGAATAAATCACTTGTTTCCAATTTAAAGTTAGATTTTTTATCGACAAGATATTCATTCTTAGAAACTGGAGTTCCTGCTAAAAGCTCATCTCCTACACGTCCGCATATTGGCCAATCATTAATCCATGTAACAGGCTGTAAGTGCGTAATTCTTCCATAGCACTTCATATCCTGAAAATGGATAAATGCCCATTCATCATTTTTAAGTTCAATCAAAGCTCCCTGATGTGGACCATTCACATTAGAATCTCCCTGCATTAAAACTACCTTTGGTTCATAAGGACCATAGATATTTTTACTTCTAAGACAAACCTGCCATCCAGTTTTTACACTTCCTGCAGGAGCCATAATATAAATCCAACCATTTCTTGTATTAAACTTAGGTCCTTCTATTGTTGGGTTCATATGATGTCCATCATAAATAATCGTATAAGTATCAGATATCTTCTTTTTTAAATTTGGAGTAACCTCATATAATCCTAAACAAGAATTAAAGCCTGCACGACTCTTAGCAAAGGCCAAAGTCAAATAACATTTTCCATCTAGCCAAATAGGACATGGATCCTCTAATCCTTTTCCTTCGATTAGGCACCAAGGCTTTGTCCAGTTTCCTTTTTCAATATCTGTACAAGTACTTACATAGATTCCTTCATCAGGAAAAGGAATACAAGCATAGTAGATTCCCTTATAAAAACGAAGAGATGGTGCCCATGCACCCTCTCCGTGATATACATCCTTAAAACGCTCCAGTGGAAGCGCATCAAATACATAGCCAATCATCTTCCAATTTACTAAGTTTTTACTTTTCAAAATAGGTACTCCAGGAGTATGATTAAAACTAGAAGCAATCATATAAAAATTATCTCCTTTACGAATGACATCTGGATCAGAAAAATCCTGAAAAAGTATCGGATTAGTATAGTCCATAAAAAGTTACCCCTTTCGTATCATTCTTACAATATCATTATAAGTAACATAAATAAACAAAATAATGAGCAAGATAAAGAAAACATTATTAATAATATTTTCTACCTTCTTACTTGGCTTTTTACGAGTAACAAGTTCATAGCCTAAGAATACAATTCTTCCACCATCTAAAGCTGGAATTGGAAGTAAGTTCATAACTCCAATATTTACAGATAGCATTGCCATAAATGCAAGTAAGGTTAAAAAGCCTGAACCTACAAATGTCTTGACTAAATCAAATATACCTACAAAGCTAGATAAATCATTTACACCAACCTGACGAATGCCGCTGCTTCCAGGGAAAATGAGTAAACCTATCGTTCTAAAGATTAAAGTGAAATCATTCCAAAAATCAACAAAGGCATTTCCAATGCATCTGAATAAATCAAATTTCATTACTGGAGAAAATCCAACCTTTACTTCAATCTTATCAATTCTTTGATTATTTAAAACATCATTTCCATAGGTCTGAAGCATTGCACAATCATCTAAAGAAACAATGCCACCTTTTTTATAAGAATAATACTCAAACTGAACATTCACAATATCTGCATCTTTGAATAATCCAATTAACTGATTCCAAGAGACAATATCTTCTTCTATGGTGTCATTAGAATTAACCTTCTTCATACGGATTTTAGTTAGAATATCCCCAGATTGAATAGGGTAGTCACCCTTTTTACCATCATCCAAATAACGTATTCCAATGGCTCCTAAACGAACACCATTTGTAATACCACTAGGAAATTCTTCTGTACTTACCTGCATATTAGAAATACCTAAGGATACAATGTAGGTATAACACTCTAGATTTAATGTGATTGGCTCTGTTTCATTTTTTCTTGCAACCTTTAATTCAAGCTGTGTAGATGCATTCTCTAAAAGCTTATCTAATTCTTTGCTCATCTCTGTCCAACTAGCAACCGCTTTACCATTAACCTCTAGAATTTTATCTCCTTTTTTCAATAGTGTTGTAGTTTTTCCATCCTCTTCTACAAGCAAACTTGAATTCACAGTAGAAACAGTTCCAATTGTAGTTGAATTATAATTTGGTACTCCTGTTGCAAAGCTGACAATTAGATAAATAATAATAGCTAAAATAAAGTTCATCAATGGTCCAGCAAATAATGTTAAAAACCTTTGTAAAATCGTCTTAGATTCAAAGCTTCTATCATATGGTGTTATCTGGAGTTTTGAATCCTTTTTCAAAACATAAAAGGCATCATTTAATACCTCATAATATTGATTTTGAAAACCATCATTGATTGTTATAAATAAAGGATTTCCATCTTTCCCATATAAATCTAAATCTACTACTTCACCACGAACCTGAGCTTCTGCCTCTTCAATAGTTACAATTTCACTAACCTTACCATCTATAATATTTAAACCAATCTGCTCTCCAACCTTAACTAACTCACTTGTAACCTCTTCTCCAGCCATGGAAACATATCCACCAATAGGAATGGCTCTAATACAGAAGGTAGTTTCTCCAAACTTCTTTTTATAGATTGCAGGTCCCATACCTATAGAAAATTCATGACAAAGAATTCCTGCTCTTCTAGCAAAAAAGAAATGGCCTCCTTCATGAATAATGATGATAATACCTAAAATCAAAATAAAGGCTATAATACTAACGATTACCAAAGGTACTCCTGTAAGTGCTAAAATCATATTATCTCTCCATATTCTTTCAATATTTTTAAATATACTTCTTTCCCTACTGTAATACGCTCTTCTAAAGAAGGGGTATAGTTTCTTTCATATATAGAACTATTTATCTCTTTTTCAATAATATGCTCAATCTCTAAAAAAGATATTTTCTTATTCAAAAATAAATACACTGCAGCCTCATTACTAGCATTTAAAACAACTAAATAAAGTCCACCCTTTTTTGCAGCCTCATAGGCATAGCCTAAACAAGGATATCTATCTATAGATAAATCTTTAAAATGTAAAGAACATCCTTTTAAGTCTAATCTTTCAACCTCACCCTTTAGATGTGTTGGATAAGCTAATGCATATGCAATAGGAATTCTCATATCTGAAACTCCTAGTTGTGCTTTAATAGAACCATCCTTAAACTCTACTAAAGAATGCACAATGCTCTCAGGATGATATACGGCTTCTATATGATCATACTCCATATCAAATAAATAATGTGCTTCAATAACTTCAAAGCCCTTATTCATCATTGTTGCTGAATCAATAGTTATCTTAGGACCCATATTCCAATTTGGATGTCTTAATGCATCCTCAACTGTAACATTTTCCAATTCTTCTCTTGTTTTATTTCTAAAGGAACCACCACTGGCAGTAATAAGGAGCTTATCAATATCCATATGCTCTTCTCCTCTAATGCATTGTAAAATCGCAGAATGCTCTGAATCAATAGGAACAAGTTCAACCTTATATTTCTTTAGAAGTTCATTGATAATATCTCCAGCAACTACTAAAGTTTCTTTGTTTGCTAGAGCAATAGATTTTCGAGCTTTTATGGCAGTCACTGTAGGCATTAACCCTGCAACACCGACAAGCGCATTGACTAGCCACTCATTTTTGTAACCACGATATCTTGATATGGCAAGTAAGCCCTCATCTCCATAAACAACAATTGGTTTATAGGAAATAGAAAAGATATGCTTTCGTTTACGAAAACATACTATTTCTGGTTTAAATTCTTCAATTAATTTTTTTGCAAGCGCTAGATTAGACCCAACGCTCATACCCACAACCTTGTATTCCTCTTTATGCTGTCTTACAACATCTAAGGTTTGGGTTCCAATTGAGCCACAGGCTCCTAATATATATAAGTATTTCATAAATTATCTAAAAAACATAAACTCAGGTAAATCAAAAGCGATTCTTACAATAGTTAGAAAGCATAGGAATACGATGCTTGCAAATAAGGTAGAATCAAATCGGTCTAATATACCGCCATGTCCAGGAAATACCTGTGAAAAATCCTTTATACCATAAGTTCTTTTAAACTTAGAACAAATCAAATCACCAATTTGAGAGGCAATTGAAATCATTATACTTAAGAAAATAATAAAGAATACTAATCCAACTACTGGCATCTTATCTACATCAAATACACCCTCAAAAAAGCGAATTGGTTTAACCTCAGCACCAATCACAAAATAATGCCCAAAATATTGATAGAAGATTGCAAATAAACTAGCAACTACTACAGCAACTATAGTACCACCAATAGCACCCTCCCAAGTCTTTTTTGGAGAAATCGTAGGACACATCTTATGCTTTCCAAAATTCATACCAAATACTAACGCGAAGATATCTGTACATATTGTTATTAAAATCATATAGATAATAAAACGTAAACCATTAAATAACAATATCGTAATGGATGAAAATCCTAAGGAAATATATAAGATAATCATAAAACAACGACCAACATCCGTTGCATCAAAATCATACACAAAAATCTGGCATGCAAATACTAAAGCACATGCAATCGTTAAAGTTGTTAAAATACTCAATTTAAAATCAAAATGTGCCATAAATTTGTATATTAAGGAATTCTTACAAGCAGGATCCTCATTGACTATACCAAAATAAATCAGCAGTGTTGAAATAATGACTATAATTTTAACACCTATCTTCATTGGTTTTGTTTTTTCAACCATATGAATCATTTCCACTGTAGCAACTACACAAAATAGAGTGATTACGCATTGTAAGAGTGGGAACAAAGAACGTACAATTAATAAAGGAACTAAAATGATACCTAAGAGTATTCCTGTTATGATTCTTTTTTTCATATCCATTCCTCACTTTCTTTAGTCTAAAACATATATACATTATATCACTTAAGAGAAAAAAAAGAAAGAAGAAACTAAAAGAAACCCAGCATAAGGTTCATCCTTAGGTTTAGATGCTTGTTTCTGATTATAAAGTTCTTTATGGAGTAAGTTATTAGTGCCAGAAAGAAGTTCTTGTAGTTTATTAATATATTCAGAAGCTTTGGTTGTTACTTCTAAAAGCTTAAGGTTAGATAATTTTGAAATTATTTTAGATGGAATTGGATCTAACAGTTCTAAATCGTTTAATTCAGACTGAATTTTGTACATATTTAAACTAATTAATTCAATATCCTTTTTAAAATTA
>JAMPGQ010000026.1 GCA_023663825.1 Anaeroplasma bactoclasticum | reverse complement strand
CTGAAACAAAGGAAAAGCCATTTCCAAGCTCTAAAATAAACTTAGAAATATTTTTGAGTAAGGTAGACTTTAAATCCTTTTCATTTTTAATATGATTAGGATAAATAAAATCAAAGACATAGGTATCTTTAAATAGTTCCTTTACTAAATTAGAGTTACTATCTTTAATATTAGAAGAAGTGGTAGGATCAAGTAAACTTCTTTCATAAGCTTTAAGCTTAAACTGATTTAATACCATACTTCTAGACCAACCATGCTTATACGTTTCATTGATATACCATAACATCTCTTCATGTGAGTTTGATTTTTTCATGATTTCTACCAAGGTTCCCCATGGAATTTGGGGAACAACCTGTTCCCTAATTTCTGATTCCTTAAACTCCTTTGCAAATTGTGCCATTCTTTTTAATGAGTCACAAGAAAATCCTTTGAATTCTTTTAAATCTTTAGCTAGCATTTCGATATATTTACTTCCCCAAGTTTTTCTTTGATTAATAATCGTACCAATTTCATAATAAGTAAGAATCATTGTACTATTGACAACAACCATAGCCTTATACTGATTTGTTTTAATAGTATCCTTGATTTTTTCTAAATCCTTAAGATAGTCTTTTTCTAAAATATTTGTTTGTTCGTCTTTTAACATTATAAAATCCTCCTTTGTTTTTTCAAAAATAAAAATCCCATAAAGCATTTCGCTTTATGGGAATAATAGATGAACTTGTAAAAAAGATGATATCCATATAAAGTAGCTCCCCTTTACTTGATAGTATTATACTACATTTTAATCATAATTGCTATGATTAGATAAAATTTTGTAAAAAGAAAGTAAATTAGTTTATAATTTTTTAACGAAAACACATATAATTAAGCTTGATGTAAACAGGTAGAAGAAGAAAATAGTCTTTTCTTCTAAAGAATACATACGTAACTTCTCTTCTATAAAAGCTTAAGTTGAATATAAATATGTTTTCTTTTTATCCTTTTTAAAGTGATAAGTTTGTGATATACTATTAACTAGAGGTATTTAAATATGAAAATATTATCCATTACATCTAGAACGATTACTATTGAACTAAATAATAAGGAATCTTATTTTGCCAAAGAAGAATTTGATATATATTTGAATTCTGTTTTTTTGCGTAAAGAAATAACTAATGTTTTTACAATTTATGCTTTGCAGCCTAATACCATATATTATATTGAAGCTTGTGGTGATAAGCAGAAAGTAACTACAGCAGCCGAAAGTCTATGCCTAAACGTAAAGGAGTTCAATGCAGTGGGGGATGGAATTGCAGATGATACAGTAAAAATACAAGCAGCTATTGCCTGTTGTCCCAAAAATGGATGTGTCTATGTTCCCAAGGGTATATATTTAATTAGTTGTATTTTTTTAAAATCAGATATGCTTCTTTATTTTGAGGAAGGATCTAAAATAATTACAAAATATAATCGAATGGAATATCCTATATTGCCAGAAGAAAAAGAAGGATATTCCTTTGGAACTTGGGAAGGGAGTATGGTTGCTGGATTTGCCTCAAGTATTACTGCCATAGGATGCAGTAATTTACGCATAGCAGGTCTAGGGGAAATAGATGAGCAGGCATCTTTAGGGGATTGGTATCAAAATCATCGTGAAAAACGCATAGCTTGGCGTGGGTTTGGAATGTATTTTAAGGATTGCAGTTATGTAGAGGTTATTGGTATTTATATTCATGATACACCTGCTTGGAATGTTCATCCCTTTTTTTCCGAGCATTTAAAGTTTTTAAATATGAGAATAGAAAATCCAGTATCAATGCCAACAACGGATGGCTTAGATCCAGACTGTTGTGAGGATTGTTTAATTGCTGGATGCAGCTTTAATGTTGGAGATGATTGTATTGCTATTAAATCGGGTACATTCGAGTTGGCAAAGAAATATAAAAAAGCCTCAACTAATATAGTAATTAGAAATAATTATATGGCCTCAGGACATGGTGGAGTAGTTTTTGGAAGTGAATCTTCAGGTGGAATAGAAAACATTCTTGTTGAACAATGTATTTTTAAAAGCACAGATCGGGGATTAAGAATTAAAACAAGACGTGGAAGAGGAAAAATAGGAACAATAGATAACATTACTTTTAATAATATTATTATGGATGGCGTAAAGACACCATTTGTTATCAACATGTACTATAATATGGGTTCTGAAGGTGGACATGACGAATATGTTTGGAGCAAAAGTCCTCAGGAAGTAACAGAGCTTACCCCAACATTAGGTCATTTTAAGTTTAGTAATATGATTTGTAAAAATGTTGGTTATGCTGCTGGAGTTTTTTTAGGGCTTCCTGAAGCACCAATACAAGGGATTGAGCTTGAGAATATTCATTTTAGCTATGATGCCAATTGTGAGCCAGGCTACCCAGTTATGATAGAACATAATTTCAAACTAAAAAATGCTGGATTATATTGTTTAAACATCGGGAAAATATACACAAAGAATGTCACTTTTGAAGGGCTCATAGGAAAAAATATTATTTTTGAAGAGGAGGAATAGTTATGGATAATTTATTATTTACTTTAAATGCAATATTGCCTATCATTCTACCTATCTTATTAGGATATTTTCTAAAAAGATTACATTTTTTCAAAGAGGAATTTTTAACAGAAGCAAATAAATTAGTATTTAAAATACTTATCCCTATTTTATTATTTAGTAATTTATATTTATCTGATTTATCAAAGATTAATTGGGGTTTTGTTGGTTTTGCTGCAGCAGCAATACTCATTTTATTTTTTGTTGGTATGGGTGTAGTTCTATTTATTCCAAATAGAAAACAAAAAGGTGTTATATTGCAGGCTTGTTTTCGATCTAATTATGCTATTATTGGTATTCCTCTTGCAACGATGCTAGGTGGAGAGGCTGCAGGAGCAGAAGCATCTGTAATTGCAGCAGTTAGCGTTCCCCTTTTTAATATTCTTGCTGTCATAGCCTTAAGTATCTATGATCGTGATGAAAATACAAAAATTTCAATAAAGGATATTTTATTTAAAATTATTACTAACCCATTAATTATTGGTGTTTTAGCAGGCTTGGCTGTTTGTGGAATCAATATGGGTATTAACGCTTCAGGTGGAAATGTAAACTCATTTTTAAATGCATATTTAAAGTTTATTCCTGACACAATTACGAGCCTTGCTAAAGTTGCAACTCCACTTGCTTTACTTGTATTAGGTGGTCGCTTCGAATTTAAAGCAGTTAAAAATTTATGGAAGCAGTTAACAATCTCTGTTACATTACGATTAGTCATTACTCCTGCTATTTTCTTAGTTATTGCCTATTTCTTGGGCTTTAACGGCAGTACACAATTTTCTATTCTCATTGCCTTATTTGCAACACCTATAGCAGTTTCAAGTGCGCCGATGGCAGCTCAAATGGGACAGGATGAAGAGTTGGCTGGTCAGATTGTGGTTTGGACAAGTGCATTATCTGCATTTAGTCTATTTGCTATAATAATGATTTGTGCTGCAATTGGAATCTTCTAATAAATCTAAAAGCACGGATAAAAGAATAATAGACTAAAAAACGCTATAATAAGATGCTTGTAGATACAAAAAAGTATTTATAAGCATCTTTTTTAATAGTAAATTAAAAAGAAGAAGAGAAGTACGTCAATCATTGAACTATAAAAAGGTAAGGAAAATAGTTAAAGCTATTCAACCAAAAGAAAAACCCAATTCATATAGAATTGAGCCTTCTTTAAATATTTTTGATATATTAAGTAGTTTTAAAAATGAATTCTTAAACTTTTTCTAATACCAAATCCATAAATTTTTTTGTATCCTCAAACTCTTCAAACTTAGCTGCAAAGTATTCATCACCCATAGCTACAGCTAGAACCTTGCTCATACGTTCATGCATCATAATTTGTGTAGGATACATTTTTTTGAGTTCCTCATAAGTATATTTATAATTTAAGCGATCACGTCTTCCTGCAAAACAGCAGTAGTATTTTGGATAATCTAAGACAACATTTTTAATTTTATCATAACAAATGATATCTGCATAGATTTGATATGTATCTACAGATTGACCAAAGTTAATTAAATCAGGTGCAGGACCGCCAGGTGGTCTCATATTAACTTCTAGCGCTACAATATCACCAACCTTGCCAAGTCCTTTTTTAGCTTTGCTAAGTCTGAAAAACTCTAAATGGAAGTATCTAGAGTGGATGTGAAAGGCTTTAAGAACTTTAGATCCTGCTTCATAAATATCTTGGGGGATTTCTTTATTTACATAATATGTAACCTCTAAGTTTTCATTGACTATATCCATGATAGAAGGAGGGAAGACCTCATTATCACAGAATACAATATTGCTATTGGAATCACAGATTCCATCTAAAGAAGTAATATTACCTTCAATAAATTCTTCCATAATATAAGGAACTTGAAATCCTCCTTTATAGAAGTTTTTCAAATCCTCTTCATTTTTAATCTTATAGGTAGCAGCTGCACCAACACCAACATTTGGCTTTACAACGACTGGATACCCTACCATTTCAATAAACTTTAAATCCTCTTCAAAGGATTTACAGAAGACATATCTAGCTACAGGTATTCCAGCCTGAATATAGTAATCCTTCATCAAGGATTTAGATGTAAAGGCGATAACATCATCCATTTTAGCTCCAGTGATATTAAAATCAGTTCTAAGCCTTGCATCCTGACGTAACCAATATTCATTATTTGATTCCAAATAATCAATCTTTCCATATTTAAAAGCAAAGAAAGCAACTGCACGATAAACTTCATCATAAGATTCTAAAGAATTTACTTTATAGTATTCTGTTACAGAATCTTTCACACATTGTCTTAATTCATTATACGGAGTGTCACCTATTCCTAATACATTGACACCGTTTCTTTTTAAACGATCGCAAAAATTATAATAATTCGTAGGAAATGCTGGTGAAATAAATATAAAATTCATGAAAATCAGCTCCTTTTCGTATAAAATATGAAATAATTATAGCATAAAAAAAAGCCATTGTGAAGTAGAATTCGACTTGTTTATAATAGATATAAGTTGTATAATAATAAATAAAAGATATACGAGGGGGTTATGAAATGAAAAATCCAGTTAAAACCTATTCCTTTTGGATAAAGATTTTAGCCGCAGCATTATTAATTACTTTAGGAATTTGGTTGATTATAGATGTAAATACAGGAGAAAAATTTTCAACATTTATTGTACTTATGTTTACAGGATTAGTTGCAGGAATTTTTGCAATTATTAGAGCTATTCCCCTTATGCGTACTTTAAAGACAGGAAAAGGGCGTTTAACCTGTATCATAGAGATAGCAGTTCATATTGGACTTGCTGTTGGTATGATATTTGCTGCTATAATGAAAATAAGTAATGAGGAATCTGGATTTGCTGACTTTGTCTATAAATATTATCGTTTTGTCATTGCATTCTTTTTGTATACACGTGTAGTATCTTATTTTATATGTACAGTTTTATGTAAAGAAGAAACAGACAAGATTAAGTTTTGGGTACATATTGGCTTGCTTACCTTAACTTGTGTCATTTGTGCAGTAGCCTTTAAGGGTAGAACTATTGCTTGGATTATAGCAGTATTAGCTTTATGCTGTTCTCTATTCTTAATTTTTGAAGGTGGAATGGGATATAATCGTTATCGTAAAGCCATAGCCAAAGAGCGTGAAGAAAAAAATCAAGAACATGAGTCTAAAGAAGAAGGTTTAGAAGTGCCCTCAGAAGAAGAATTTATTATTCCTGTGATTGATGAAGAACCTGAAGATACTATCCATATCAACTAGCCTTAAAGAGAACCTAATTTTTTCCTTGAAAGATTGAAGTAAAAGAAGTATAATTAAAATTGCTTATGGGACCTCTTGGAAGGCCTAAAAAGAAAGGAAAATTATATATGAAAAACAGTAGAAAAATTCAACGAATGGTGGGTATTGCTAGCCTTGCAGCGATTACAGCTGTACTTCAGGTGATTGCAAACTATATTACCTTCGGACCAGTGAGTATTACACTGGCTTTGATTCCTCTTGTTATTGGAGCCATTTTATATGGACCTTGGGCAGGAGCGACTTTAGGTGCACTTATGGGAGTTATTATCTTAACAGCACCATCCACTGGAAGCTTCTTAGCAATCAATCCTTTCCTAACGGTTTTGATTTGTCTTATGAAGACAAGTGTTGCTGGAATTGCTTCAGGATTTATTTTTAAAGGAGTTTATAAAAAGAACCTAACAGTAGCTGTAATTTTAGCTGCGATTGCTGCACCTATTGTAAATACAGGACTATTTGCCTTAGGATGTATGGTATTCTTTTGGAAGACATTACAGGAATGGGCAGGAGGATCTAACACACTTGGGTTTTTATTCCTAACAATGATAGGAGCAAATTTCTTAATTGAGTTTGCTGTAAATTCTATCCTTTCTCCATCCATTGTTTATATCGTAAGAATTATTTCAAGAAACTATAATATTGGTGCTAATTTTAATGCAGGAGTTATTTATTCTGATAATGAATTAGACAAAGCTATTGAAAGCTAAGTTGTAGAAAAATCAAAAATAAGAGAAAGGAAAAGGAGGAGAAGCCTCCTTTTTGTGGTTAAATTTATGCTATTATTAGTTGATATTGGAAATACAAATATTGTATTAGGCTTTTCAAAGGATTCTAAAATTGTTGATACGTATCGTCTTAAGACCTCACTAAATCGTACTGCTGATGAGTATTATGTTATGATAAAACCTATTTTAGAACAATACGAAATAGAGGATAGTATCATTTCTTCAGTTGTACCTGTCATTACAAGTGCTCTTAAGAAAGCTTTAGTAAAATATAATAAAAAACAACCTATTATCTTAGGACCAGGTGTAAAGACAGGTGTGTCCTTAAAGGTCGATGATCCAAAGACTGTAGGGGCAGATATTATTTGTGATGTTGCAGGAATCAAAGGCTTAGCTGATGAGGCTATCATTGTGGATTTAGGCACTGCAACCAAATATATCTATACAAAAAATCAAGTTTTTTATGGGGTAAGTATAGCTCCAGGAGTTAGTGTCTCTATGAAGGCTTTAGTAAATAACGCTGCCTTACTTCCAAGTGTGGAGCTCATTTGTCCAAAAAAGGTCATTGGTACTTCAACAGTAGGATGTATCCAGTCTGGAGTCATCTATGGTGGTGCTGCTCAAGTGGATGGTATGATTGAGCGAATCAAGGAAGAAATAGGCTGTAAGAATGCCAAAGTGTTTGCTACAGGAGGACTATCTAGCTTAATTGTACCTCTTTGTAAAAACGAAATAACTATATTAGAAAATCTAACTTTAGATGGATTACTTAAAATATATGAATTAAATCAATAGGGGATAATTATGCTTACATTATATATTACATTAGGCATTATAGCTGGGTTTATTCTAATTTTATTCGCACTTGCTGCAATAATCCATCATGTAACATTTGGAAAACGCTTTGACCCAGATGGAATTGTAAAATATTATGGATTAGAGGATTATCCTAAATTATTGAATGAAATAGTAGAAATACCTACAAAAAAAGGAAATTTAAGAGGTAAATTATATTTATATCCCCAAGAAAAATATAAAGGAATCTTAGTTTTTTCTCATGGAATGTGGGGATCTCATAGAGCCTATCTTCAAGAAATGGAAATCCTTGCAAGAAATGGGTTTAAGGTTTTAGGAATAGATAATTATGGAACAGAATTATCTGATGGGAAAAATATTAAAGGACTAGGGAGTAGTCTTTTAACATTAAATCAAGTCATTACATATGTAAAGAGGATATATCCTCATGAAAAAATTTATGTGATGGGGCATTCCTGGGGTGGCTTTGCGGCAGTAAATATTGGCAAATATCATAAGGATATAGATGCTATTGTAGCTATGTCACCATTTATAAGTATTAGTAGAATTTTAAAACATCAGCTTCCTAAAATTTTTTATCCAACCATACCATTTTTAGTTTTACTTGATGCAATCCATTGTGGTAAATATAGTTTTGCAAATGCTAAAAGCACATTAAAAAAATCAAGTATTCATACTTTAGTCATTCATTCTAAGGATGATCAGATGGTGCCCTATAATAGGGCTACAGGACATCTTAAAAAGCATATCCAAAAATCTAATATCTTCTATTTCATAGTAGATGGGAAAAATCATAATCCAGACTATACATTAGAAGCTCTTAGCTATACTCAGTCTATTTCTGCGAAAATGAAATCTATAGAAACAGAAGCTGAACGATTAGAATATAGAAAAAAATTAGATTATCATAAAATGGGTGAAATTGATGAGAAAGTATTTGATGTTATCCTAGATTTCTTGAAAAAATAAAAGAAGTATGCTATAAATAAAAAAATGAAAGTGGTGGTACGATGGGTAAAAATAGTATAAAGAATAATAAAAGGGGTATTGTAAATCAAAAGAATAAAGGATTACTTTTGGCCTTTAAAATTTTGATTGTAATTGCTTTTATTACAGTAGTAGTTTGTACTGTAATTTATTTTATGGAAATAGGTAAAGAAACACGTTCTTATTTTTCTTTACATTTTGCTTTGCCAATTGTTTTGTTATTTGTAGGAATTATTGCTATAATGCTCTCTTTCCTTTCCATGCTAAGTATATCAGGTGAAAATAAAGGAGATAAGCTTATGATTTTTGTTGGTCTGCTATTAATTTTATTTGCCATTATAACCTTAGTATCTTCTTATGTTAATAGTTAAAATGCTTTTAAAGAAATAGCACCTTTAATTTAAGGTGAGTTTTAAATTATTTTTAGGCTGATAAAGCAAAAAATGTCATTTTTTAAAAAAAGACAAAATTCTTTTATTAGATTTTTAAACTTCCTAAAGTCCTCATTAAAACCAGGGTTATTTTTGTTTACAATTCAGTCAAAGTATGGTATATTAAAATTGTCAGGAAGATGGCCGCGAAGCTCAAACACAAAGAAAGCGAATCCGAGAGGAAACAGGTGATGCGTTCTTATCCATTGCGAACTAGAACCCTAAATGTTACTAAGAGAGGATTCATATGTAGAAGATATTAGTCTTCTCGACCTTCCTGGCGCTTATTGGACTAGAAGTAGGGGTGCACTTGAACCATCTTTTATAAGCTGGTTGTGTTTGGCGCCCCTTTTTTCCTTGAATTACGACATCTTTTTTGCTATAATAAATTAATTATGGAGTATAAATTTATGAATAGTTTTTTTGATATGAATATAGATGCATCAATTTTATCTGCATTAAAAGAAATGAATATACTAGAGCCCACCCCCATTCAAACAGCTTCTATTCCCCATTTGCTAGCGGGTCATGATGTAATTGGTCAGGCTCAAACTGGAACTGGAAAAACATTTGCATATGCCATTCCTTTATTACAGCGAATCGATTGCAAACAGAAAGCAGTGCAGGCCTTGATTATGTGTCCTACACGAGAGCTTTCTTTGCAAGTATGTAAGGAAATAGAAAAGCTTGCTATACATACTAATCTAAAAGCTATAACAATTTATGGTGGAGCCTCTTATGATAAGCAATTTAAAGAGCTTTTAAAAAAACCTCAAATAATTATTGGTACACCTGGTAGAATTATTGATCATTTAAACCGAGGGACCCTAAGCTTTAAAGAGGTTAAATATCTTGTTTTAGATGAAGCTGATGAAATGCTTAAAATGGGCTTTGAAGAGGATATGGAGACTATTTTAAAGGAGGTACCTTCTGAAAGACAAACCTCACTTTTTTCTGCTACTTTACCTTTTTGGATAAAGCAAGCAAGTAAAAAATATATGCAATCTCCAATCACGGTTAAAATCGAAAAGAAAACTTTAACTGTAGAAAAAATAAAGGAAGTCCTTTATTATGTAAAAAAAGAACAAAAGAAGGACTTGCTTGTTCGTTTATTAGATTTCTATCAACTAAAATCTGTAATGATTTTTGCAAATACTAAGGCTATGGTAGATGAGCTTGTCTTATTCTTGCAGGAACATCATTTTAAAGCAGATGGTTTGCATGGTGATTTAAAGCAATTCAGTAGAGATCGCGTTATGCAATCCTTCCGATTAGGCTCAGTAGAAATTCTAATTGCAACTGATGTTGCAGCTCGTGGGATAGATGTCGAGGATGTAGAAGCAATTATAAATTTTGATCTGCCCCAGGAAAATGAAATTTATGTTCATCGTATTGGTAGAACAGGTCGTGCTGGCAAAACTGGTCTTGCTATTACTTTGGCAACTACTCGTCAAGCATTAAAAATCTCGCAGTTAGAAGCTTTTACAAAATCTAAGATGGAGCTTATGGAGATTCCTACACCTAAACAAATTGCAACAAAAACGCAAAAGGCTTTAACAGAAACAATCCTTCAAGGGCTAGATGATGCTATGCTAGACCATAGCTATGACAATCTTTTATATGATTTAGCAAGAAAAACAACAGATCCTACTCCAATCATTATTCGTTTACTCCAATTATTAAATGACAAAACGACTCGTACTTACTTGCCGATTGATTCTGTTAGACCAAAACAAAAGACAAAAGAAAAGAAAGTCTCATCTACATGGATATATATCAGTCTTAATTTAGGCTCTGCCGATAAAATCCGTCCGAATCAGCTTGTGAACTTTCTTCATGATGAGATATCAATTCATCGTGAGCATTTTGGTAAAATAATTATTACTAAGGATGTAACCTACCTAGAGGTTAATTCTATGGCAGTTCGTTTTTTAAAGGATTTGAAAACAAAAAAATATATGGGAAAGCGCTTGATTTATCAACAGGTGAAATCTATGCCCAAGCACTAAGGGGGAATAGGAATGCGTATAGTTGCAGGTAAGCTTAGACATCGAAGTATCGAAATGACCAATTTAGAAACAACTAGAGAAACTCAAGATAAGGTTAGAGGGGCAATTTTTAATATGATTGGTCCTTATTTTGATGGTGGTAAGGCACTAGATTTATTTGCAGGTAGTGGTGCCATGGCAATAGAAGCCTATTCTAGAGGAGTTAATGAAATTGATTTCAATGATATTGAACCTAAAGCCATCGAAATCTGTAAGAAGAATTGTTTTAGCTTAGGAATTAAGGAAGCCAACTTTACAACTTTAGATTATAAACAATTTTTAAAACAATCTAAAAAATGTTGGAATCTTATTTTTTTAGATCCTCCTTATAAAATGAATGCTATAAAAGATATTTTAAACGAGGTTTATCCTCATATAGCTCATGAAGGGATTGTTGTTTTTGAGTTAGCAAAGGAGTCTATATATCCTTTAGAATTTATGGATTTGAAAGTATTAAAAAATAAGGAATATGGAATTAAAAGAGTATTAGTTTATAAGCGAGGAGGAGAAAAATGAGATATAAAGAATGTTATATGGAATTAAAAAACGCTATGAAGCTTCTAGAAAAAAATCATGCATTTGAGCAATTTAATCATATGAATTTATTTTATTTGCTTGATGAATCCTCCAAGGGAATTGTCATTCTTTCAGACCATATTGTAGGTGAATCTGTAGGGCTTCACATTTATTTAGGCTCTAATGGAATTAATTATTTGTATGACAGTTATATGTCTCCTACAGGTCTTACTTTAAATGCTGTTTTTGCAGATATGGTTACGATTGCCTTTGTTTCAAAAAATGATTTGACCGAACGTGATATAAACTTTTTAAAAAAATATAAAATTAGAATATCTAAGGAGCATAATTTAATTCCTTGGGAATTTAAGGAAGGTCATATATATTCATATCTGTCTTTAAAAAAAATGAGGCATGTTATTGCTTATCTATATTATCTGTTAAGTTTGATTAAAAATGAGCATGATGATATTTTAAAATGTTTTGAGGATACAGAACTAGTTTTAGCTGCCTTTGATACAACCCTTAACTTATATGAAGTTAGGTATACTGGCGATATCATTTTAGGTGATATGCCTAGAACCAAGAAAATCAATCAAGCTTTTGTAGATGAATATAAGGATAGCATATATATAGAGGATACATGTTATATTTCTAGATATTATTCTTTTAAAACAGTTGGGGAAAATGAGTATTATCAAAGTGTATTATTTGGATATTATATGAACAAGAATACCCACTTGTTGCATATTATTTCCTGTAAGCCTAATCAAATCAAAGAATATTTAACGGGATTTGTTGATGAGCTATTTAAAGATAATGGAATTCCAACTAAGGTGGTTTTTAATGAACGTAGGCTCTATGCCGAGCTTTATAAAACTTTAAAAAGCCTTCATATAGATGTGACCTTTCAAAGAGAAACAGAAGCAGTTGATTCTTTGTTTTACGACTTGCTTGATGATTCAAAAGAAACTTTAGAAGAAGGAGGAAAGAAGCTGAAAATGGCTTATGTATCATAAAAATGAAGAAAAAATTGTTTATTTTAATGCTATTAATTTGTGGTCTTCTTGCAGGTTGCATAAAAGAAGAAAGCTCGACTCCTAACCCACCTATAGACATTGCAGATGAACCTAAGACAGTTAATATCGAAATACTACAGATGAATGATATACATGGACATATTGAAAATGAAGGCTCCTATGGTGGATTAGCAAGAGCCACCACCCTTATCAATCAAATCCGTAATGAGACAGAAGATGATAACACTATTCTAATTGGAAATGGAGATATGCTCCAAGAAACAGGTATTGCAAGAGTGGGTTATGGAAAAGTTGTCATTGATGCGATGAGTCAGATGAAATTTGATATGATGGGTGTAGGAAACCACGAGTTTGATTGGGGCTTTGATCGTTTCTTAGAATATTTTGATGGGAATAGTTCAAATGGGGAAGCAAGCTTTCCTTTAATAAATTCTAATATTTACTATCAAAATCAGCTTGTAACTAAGGATAATGTAAGTTCTTCCCTTTTAATTGAAAAGGATAATGTAAAGGTTGGAATTTTAAGTTATATTGGTGATGTTTATTCTTCCATTAATGCCAATATGACAGAGGGCTATGTTTTTAAAGGAAAACCATCTGAAATTGCAGATGATGTTTTAAAAAGGGGAGCAGACTTAAAATATCAGGGAGCAGATATCATCATTGTAAATATTCATGATGGAGAGTCCTCTTCTTGTAAGGATTATGAGGCAAATCAGCTTTTAGCAAACTTGAAATATGATGGAAACTATTTAGTGGATGCAGTGATTAATGGCCATACCCATACCAAGCAGGACGCTTTAATCCAAAGAAAAGATGGTATTGCATTACCTGTAGTACAGTCTGCTGGTAAGCTTGCTGACTTTGGTAGAATTGATTTGAAATTTGAAACCTCCTCAAAAAAGGTTACAAGTGCAAAAGTTTCTCATATCAGTGTTAAAAATACATCAAAGGAAGACATATCAGTTCAAAAAATTATTCAAGATCATTACAATGCTTCTAAAGATATTTTAGAAGAAGTATATTGTCAAAATTTAGAATATATACAGCGTTATGATCAAGATTGGCAAGCCTATATCTCAAATGTTATGATGGCATCCACAGGAGCGACTGCTTCTATTTGTAATACAGGAGCATTTAGAAACAATGTCACAACAGGTGCGTTTGATTTTAATACACTCTATGCCTTAAATCCATTTGATAATCATATTATCTTATGTGAAATCAGTGGTATGGATTTGAAGAGATTTTATGATGCGAATAAGGATAAAGAAATTGTTTATACAAAAGAATATGGAGCTTCTATAGCCACAGATCAAACCTACATTCTTGCAATCATTGATTATGTTTACTTTGGTAGTTATTTTGCAGGGTATAGAACAGACATTTATACAGATACGAATTTAGTTTTAAGAGACTTAATCGCAATGGATTTAAGGCTTCGAAGGGACACCGGCTTTAAAGTATCTAAGGATTATTCTAACATTTTACTTTCAAGAGTTGTTTCTTAAACAAATTTATCTTGAAAAAATAATGTATAAATGCTAAAATGAAAGCGTATGATAAATTGAAGAAGAAGAGGAGTACTTACTTGAACTTATACTAGCGAGGATGGTTGGTGGAAGCATCTATATTGTGAAATAAGGAAGGACACTTTGGAGAGCTTTTAAAAAAAGACGTACCAGGCGTTAACGGACAATAAAGTGCTAGTTTTATACTAGAAGTAAGGTGGCACCGCGACTCAATTCGTCCTTAATGTTTTTTTAAGGACGTTTTTTTTATAGAAAAAAGGGTGATGAGCTATAGAAACAGAATTACCAGTAGTAAATTTGGGAAGATATGAGCTTAGAAGTATCTTAAAAGAAGATTATTTAGATTATTTCGAAATAGGGAAGGATGAAGAAACCTGCAAGCATTTAAATTGGGGTCCATTTCAAAAACCAAAGGAAGCTCTTTGGTGTATAGAGGAAATCTTTTTAAAGAGACCTTTATCAGGAATCCCTGCAGGCTATGCCATAATTGATAAGCATGAAGAAGGTAAGATGATTGGTATGATTGATTTTCATACCTTTTATGAAAGTATCAATACGGCTGAGATTGGTTATATATTGCATAGAGATTATTGGAATCAGGGCATTATGACCATGTGTTTAAAGGAAATGACTAGAATCGGCTTTCAGCTTTTGAAGCTGGATAAGATTTTAGTTGGGCATACACTTGCCAATCAATCCTCTAAGCAGGTAATCTTACAATGTGGCTATCATTATGAATATCAGTCCTTAGCCAAAATCAAAAATCATGAATGTATAGCGATGTATTATAGCATGTATCGCTATGAATATGAAGAAGGGAAGTAAGAAGTATGATTAGTAAACCAAAAGGCACCTATGATGTTTTGCCTAATGAAGTCAAAACTTGGACGAAGCTAGAATCTACTATAAGAAAGGTTTGTCAAATTTTTAATTATAAGGAGATAAGAACACCTATATTTGAATCTAGTCAAACCTTTCATAGAGATGTCAATGACACTTCGGATATGGTTACCAAGGAAACTTATGATTTTAAGGATCGTTCAGATCGCTTAATTACACTTAGACCAGAAGGAACTGCAGGTACAGTTAGAGCTTATATTGAAAATAAATTATACGCTTTAAATCCTATAGAAAAGCTATTCTATATGGGACCCATGTTCCGTTATGAACGCCCACAAAAGGGAAGAACTAGACAGTTTAGTCAGTTTGGTGTAGAAGCCTTAGGATCTAACTGTCCAACGATTGATGCAGAGGTTATTGCCTTAGGAGCTACTTTGATTAAGGCTCTAGGATTAACCAATGTTAAGGTAAAACTAAACACCTTAGGAGATCAAGAGTCTAGACAAGCCTATAAGAAGGTACTTGTTGAGTACTTTAAAAATCATACGGACGAGCTATGTAATGACTGTTTAAACAGATTAGAAAAGAACCCCTTACGTATCTTAGATTGTAAGGTAGATAGAGATAAGGAATTCTTTAAGAATGCACCAAAGATTAATGACTATTTAACAGAGTCTTCTAAAGAACATTTTCATCAGGTTTTGGCATCGTTAAAGGATATGAATATTGCTTATGAAGTAGATCCATCCTTAGTTCGTGGCTTAGATTATTATTCTCATACTGTATTTGAGCTTGAAGTAGATATCCCTGAATTTGGCGCTCAAAATGTTATTGGAGCAGGTGGAAGATATGATGCCTTAGTCAAGGATTTAGGGGGACCTGAAATACCAGGAGTTGGAATGGCCTTTGGTATGGAAAGATTGCTCCTTGCCTGTGAGTATGCAGGTAAAAGATTAGCTACACCTGATTTTGTACATGTATACTTTATTGCGTTAGGAGAAAAGGCAAAGAAGGCGGTATTAAAAGAGATGCAGGTGTGTCGTTTGGGTGGTCTATATTGTGATATGGATCATTTAGGAAGAGGGCTTAAGGCACAGTTTAAGGCTGCAGATACAAATCGTGCAATGTTTACTTGTATCCTAGGAGACAATGAGCTTAAAGAAAATAAAATCAATATTAAGGATAACACAACAGATGTCCAGGAGACCATTTCATTATTTGAAATTTATCCCTATGTTTTAAATAAAATCAATAACAACTCTGCTTGTGCAAAATGTAAAGAAAAAGAGGTAAAATAAAATGAAAAGAGTTATGTTAAAGGATATTAAGCTTGGACAAGCTAATAAAATTGCAGGCTTTGTAGAAAATATTCGTAATAAAAAGGCAATGTGTTTCATCGTTTTAAGAGATGTTTCTGGAAAGCTACAGTTGACTATTGAAAAGGAAAAGCATCCAGAGCTTATAGATATTTTAGACCAAATTACAGTAGATAGCGTCATTGAAGCCACTGGTCCAATTTTAGAAAGTGAATATGTTAAACTAAATCATATGGAAATGTATCCAGACACAATTACTCTTGAAAGTGTTGCAGCTCCATCTCCAATTGTTGCTCCTAAGGGAGAAGAGACCAATATTGATTTAAGATTAGACTATCGTTGGATTGACCTACGTACAGATAAGAATACCTTAATGTTTAAGGTTCAATCTTATTTCATTGCCAAATGTCGTGAATTTTTAGTAGATCGTGATTTTATTGAAATCCACTCACCTAAATTGATTGGTGCTGAATCTGAATCAGGTGCTGGTGTATTTAAGGTAGAATACTTTGATAAAAATGCCTTTTTAGCTCAGTCTCCACAGTTCTATAAGCAAATGGCTATGGCTGCAGGCTTTGAGCGTATCTTTGAATCGGGTCCTGTATTCCGTGCAGAGAAGTTTGCCTCTCGTAAACATGCAACAGAATTTACAGGCTTTGATCTAGAGTTTTCTTATATTGAATCCTTCGAAGATGTTATGAAAATGGAAGAAGAAATGCTTACCTATGCACTTGCTCAAGTTTATGAGAAGTATGCTAGTGATATCAAAGCAGTTTATGATATTGATTTAGTTGTTCCTACGCTTCCTTTCCCTAGAATGGATTTACACGATGTATATAAAGAATTAGAAGTTCGTTATTGCTATAAGGTGCCTGAAAGTGAGAAGGGAGACCTAACTACAGAAGGAGAAAGAATGTGTCAAAAGCTTTCTATGGAAAAGTTTGGTCATGAATTCTTATTTATTACAGGCTATGCAAAGGAAAATAGAGCCTTCTATCATATGCGTGATGAGCATGGTGTTCCATGTGGATATGATTTGATTTGGAAGGGCTGTGAAATTACAACTGGAGCCCAAAGAGAGCATCGCTATGAAATCTTAAAGAAGCAAGCAGAGGAAAAGGGCTTAGATAAGGATGTTGAGTTCTATCTAGATTTCTTTAAGTATGGTTGTCCTCCTCATGGTGGCTTTGGTATTGGTGTTGATCGAATTACAATGCTGTTATTTAACCAAGGAATTAAGGATGCTATGTTCATCTTCCGTGGACCAGATAGATTAAATCCATAGCATACGAGGAGGTAAATATATGAACCATATTACTTGGGATGAGTACTTTATGGGGGTTGCAGCTCTATCTGCAAAAAGAAGTAAGGATCCAAATACTAAAGTTGGAGCTTGTGTAGTGAATGAAGATAAAAGAATTATAGGTATTGGTTACAATGGTTTTCCTATGGGTTGTTCTGATTTAGTTTTTCCTTGGGGCAAAACAGATAATAATTATTTGAATACAAAATATCCCTATGTTGTTCATGCAGAGCCAAATGCAATCCTAAATTGTACCTCCTCATTAAAAAATTCCACTCTTTATGTAACTTTATTTCCTTGTAATGAATGTGCAAAGCTCATCATTCAAGCAGGTATAAAGCATGTCATTTATGGAGATGATAAATATCATAATGAGGATTCTTTTAAGGCATCAAGAAAAATGTTTGATGCAGCTAATGTCATCTATACAAAGATGCCTAAGGTAACTATTGATATAAGGAGTGAAGAGGATTGAAATATTTCATTAAGAAGTTTTGGATTATAATACTAATAGCTGCTTGTATTAATATTCCTCTTTTAGTTCTAGGTGCAACTCGCACGAATAAAACTGTCACCTTAAAAGGAGATACAACTATAGTAGATGATTTTGTAGAAATAAAAAATCCTTATAGAGCAGAAGGTAGCTTATCTACAATTTATGTCATTAGCTTGGACCACTCCACTATTTTACAGAATCTTATGGTATCAGCAAGCTCAACATCAGAGCTTTCTGAACTCCCATCACATTACCTTCATTTTACAGATGCTGAGCTTACCCAGATGGCAAGAATTCAACACGAATCTAGTATTATGTATTCTTTGATTTTATCTTATAAAGCAGCATCTTTAGTGGATGAAAATATACATTTAGGTTACGAGTATGATGCGTATGTGATTGCATACTATGATAAAGTTTCAGAGTTTAGAATCGGAGACAGAATCCTTGGCGTAAATGGAGTATATGCACATGATAGCTTTGATGCCTTTGCTGAGGAATTTAATAATGCCAAGGAAGGAACAGTTTATCAGGTAAAGCGTGGGAATGAAGAGCTTGAAATTACATATACAAAGGATAATATGAGAATAGCAGGATATTCTTATTATACCTTAGATTCAACTAATGCAAGTCCTCAGTATAAAATTAAAAATACGAATGTAGGTGGACCATCAGGTGGCTTACTTCAAACCCTAGCTTTATATAATTCTTTAATAGAAGAAGATATTACAAAGGGACATAGAATTGCAGGTACTGGTACAATTGAGGTTGATGGAACAGTAGGTATGATTGGTGGTATCCAACAAAAAATCTATACAGCATATGATGATGCTATGGAAATATTTTTGTGCCCTGAAGGAAATTATGAAGAAGCATTAATTGCCTATAATAAGCTTCCTCACAAAGAACGTATGAAGCTATATTCTATAAAAACCTTTGAAGAAGCCTTGGAGGTGCTTAAAAATGCTTAGTTTCCAAGAACGCTATAGAGCATGTAAAGATGCTGTTAAAGAGCTATCTAGACAGACAGAACATAAGATATGGATTGGTCTAGCTTCTGTACTTTTAGCTATACTGGTTATGGTTGGTCCAATTGTAATTTTAGTTAATTGCTTTATCTTTAATGATTATATGAACCTAGTTCTTATAGGTATCATTTTATGTGTTTATTTCATTATTTTTTTGAGTCGTATATTTTATTATATGACTATAACTAAAAAACAAATAGAAGATATGAAATGCTTCTACTTAGTGGATGCGGGAGTTTGTGCAATTGCACTTTGTGTAGGTATATTTATTGGATTATTTATATAGACTGGAGGGGTACATATGTGGATTACCTTACTAATATTAGGTGGGTTACTCATTATAGACCAACTAACTAAATATTTATCTGAACTCTTAATTACTAGAGGAAGTGAGGTTACTTTAATTCCTCATGTTTTAGATGCCACCCTAACATATAATACGGGAGCCGCATGGTCTTTTCTATCAGACCAGACTTGGATTTTAGCTGTGGTTAGCTTAATTGCTTCTATAGTACTTGTTTATTTCATTACTAAGAATAACTGGAAAAAGAAAAAATGCTATTCTACAGCAATCACACTTATGCTTGCAGGAACCTTTGGTAATTTTATTGATCGTTTCTTTGCTTGTATTGGTTTAAGAGCTGGTGTAGTGGATATGATTATCTTTAAGCCCTTAGATGCAGTATGGAGTTGGATAACAAAATCAAGCTTCCCAATTTTTAATGTTGCAGATATGTGCTTAGTTGTTGGAATTGTGTTTCTAGCAGTAGATATTATCTTTTTTCAGGAAAAGAGAGCCAAATCATGAGCCAGTTTGTAGTAGAAGATAAGCTAGTTGGTTTAAGACTAGATAAGGCTTTAACTGAAATCTTAGAAGGAAAATCTAGAAGCTTTACTTTAAAATGTATAGAAGAAGGAAAGGTTTTAGTCAGTGGAAAAATGGAAAAGCCTTCCTATTCTTTAAAAAAAGGCGATGTAATATCATATGAGCTTCTAGAAGAACAACCTTTGAATATGGATGCAAAAAACTTGAATTTAGAGATTGTCTATGAGGATAGTGATGTTGCAGTAGTCAACAAGCCTAAGGGAATGGTTGTGCATCCAGGGGCTGGGAATCAAGAGGATACCTTAGTTCATGGCTTACTTTATGAGCTTGATGATTTAGCCACAATAAATGGTGTAATCCGTCCTGGTATTGTTCACAGAATTGATAAGGATACAACAGGTCTTTTAATGATTGCAAAAAACGATATGGCAGCATTAGGTCTTGCTGAACAGTTAAAAAATCATAGCTGTAAAAGAAGATATCAGGCTTTAGTCTATGGAACATTTGCTGAATCTAAAGGTAAAATCAACGCCCCTATCGGTAGAGATCCTCTAGATAGAAAAAAGATGGCCGTATCTAAAACAGGAAAACAAGCCATCACCCACTTTACTGTTTTAAAAAGATTTAAGGATTTTACTTTAATAGAATGTGAATTAGAAACAGGAAGAACTCATCAAATTCGTGTTCATATGAACTATATTGGTCACCCTATTGTTGGCGACAAGGTATATGGAAGAAGAAAGGTCATTGGTGATCAAGGACAATTTCTTCATGCAAAACTCATTGGCTTTTTTCATCCTAGGACCAATCAGTGGATGGAATTTGATTCAGAGCTCCCAAAGTATTTTTTAGATTTTTTAGCTACAATAAAATAAAATATGGAATGGTAGATAATCTACCATTTTTCTTTTTAGCAGAATGATAATAAGAGAATTGACAAATACTATAAATGGCGTATAATTATAGTAAAGATGGAGGTATTCCTATGCTAAAAAAATATGGATATGTGCGTGTAGGTGCTGCAGTAAATAAGCTAAAGATTGCGGATATTACCTATAATGTTGAAGAAATGAAAAAAATCTTAGATGAGGCTATAAATAAGGGAATAGAGATATTAACCTTTCCAGAATTATCAATTACAGGTTACACTGCCCAAGATTTATTTTTAACTGATGATTTAATAAAAGGTACTTTAGTCGGTTTAGAAAAATTAAAAGAATATAGTGAAGCACATTCTATTGTTTTTATTGTAGGTGCTCCACTTAAGATTAGTAATGTGCTATATAATTGTGCTATAAGCTTTTCTGATGGCAAAATCATTGGTGTTACACCAAAAACTTATATACCTAATTATAGTGAATTTTATGAATCAAGATATTTTGCATCTGCAGAACGCTTAACTGATGCAAGCTTCACTTTATTAGGAGAAGAGGTAGCAGTTTCTAATTTATTGTTATATCATGTTAAAAATTATGATGAGATTTGTTATGCCATAGATATATGTGAGGATCTTTGGGCAGCCAATTCTCCTAGTAATAAAACAAGTGTTGCAGGTGCTACAATCATATTTAATCTTTCTAGTAGTAATGAGCTTGTTGGAAAATGTAATTATAGAAGAAACCTAATTAAATCTCAGGCCACTAAAACAATGTCTGCTTATGTTTATGCATCCTCAGGAATCTGTGAATCTACAAGTGATTTAGTATTTTCAGGTCATGCAATGATTGCTGAGGCAAATGGTGAGGTAGTGGAAAATGAAAGATTTTCCTTTGATTCCTCTATCATTTATCAGGATGTAGATGTTTTTAGAATTGCTCATGATAGATTATCTCGTCCAACTGCAGAAGGTATTTTTAAGGAAGGTCAATTTATTCATACGTCTTTTTATCTTGCTGAAAAACAAAATAGGCTATCTAAAAAATATACAAAGACCCCTTTTGTTACAAAGGATAAAGATGCTTTAGAAGAAATATTAAATCTTCAAACCTATGGTCTTGCGAAGAGAATAAAGCATTTAGGGAATGCAAAAATGGTTATAGGTATTAGCGGAGGAGCTGATTCTACTTTAGCCTTTTTAATTTGTTTAAGAGTAGCCAAGGTATTAGGGCTTCCAACGTCTACTATTCATGCAATAACTATGCCAGGCTTCGGAACGAGTGGTAGAACCTATCAAAATGCAGTACAGTTGATTCAAACTGCAGAAGCCACATTTAAAGAAATTTCAATTAAAGAAGCGTGCATCCAGCACTATAAGGATATAGACCATGATCCAAAGCTTTTAGATGTGACTTATGAAAATGCTCAAGCAAGAGAGCGTACTCAAATCCTATTTGACTATGCCAACAAGGTAAATGGTATAGTTGTTGGTACTGGTGATTTATCTGAGATAGCCTTAGGCTGGGATACCTATAATGGAGACCATATGTCTAGCTATGCAGTCAATGTTTCTATTCCTAAAACCTTAGTTACAGCGCTAATTGCTAAGGTAAGAGATGATAGCAAGGAAGGTATATTTAAAAATACTCTATCCGATATTTTGGATACTCCAATCTCTCCAGAACTATTACCGCCAGATGCTAAAGGTAATATTACTCAAAAGAGTGAATCTAGTGTTGGACCATATATATTACAGGATTTCTTTTTATATCACTTTATGCGTTATGGTGCTAGTGTGAAGAAGCTTTATTTCCTAGCCAGTCAAACCTTTGAATACCCAAAAGAAGAAATTAAAAAATACCTAACTTCCTTTATTAAGCGCTTCTTTACACAACAATTTAAAAGAAGCTGTATGCCAGATGGGGTTAAGGTTGGTACAATTAGTTTATCTCCACGAGGTGATCTAAGAATGAGTTCTGATACTTCCTATAATTTGTATGTAAAGGAATTAGAAGAATTATGAAAATCGGAGTATATGGAGGATCCTTTAACCCCTGTCATCTTGTTCACAAGCAAATTGTTTTAAATTTGTTAGAGAATTATGGGTTTGATCGTATCGTTTTATTACCTACAGGAAATTTTTATAAAAAGAGTAATTTAGCAAAGGGAGAGATGCGTATCCATATGCTAAATTTAATGTTTCAAAATCATCCTAAGGTCATCCTTTGTGACTATGAATTTAAAAACAATTTAATATGTACATATCGGAGTCTAGATTATTTACAAAATCTTTATAAGGGGGATAAGCTTTACTTTATTATGGGAAGCGATAATCTCCTTCATTTTGATACATGGAAACGATATGAATATATTTTGGACACCTACAATTTATTTGTAATTGTTCGTAAGGATATTGAACTAAAAGGAGTATTAGAAAAATACCAAAATCATAAAGGGAAAATTGAACTTGTTGATATAGAAGTAGAAGGCTTTAATTCCTCCTTTATAAGAGAGTGTGTAAGTGAAAATAAGTACGATGAGGTAGCTCATATTTTAGATTCTAATGTTTTAAAGTACATTCAAGAAAGAAGAATCTATACAAAGGAATACCAAGAATATAGAGAGGTTAAATATACATCTGATGAAGAGTTTTTAAAAAATTACAATAGTGATGACTACGAGAAGATGAGTATAACCACTGATATTACTTTATTTAGTGTAAGTGATATAGAAGCTAAAAGCTATCGTAAAAAAAATGGGAAAAGTTTTAGTATTCTTTTAGTAGAAAGGGAATCTGCTCCATTTATGAGTCGTTATTGTATTCCAGGAGGGTTTCTATCTTTAGATGAAAAGCTTTTAGATTCAGCTAAAAGAATTCTTTTTACAGAAGCCAATATAGATGATGTTTATTTAAATCAATTTCATACCTTCTCTGATATTGATAGAGATGTAAGGGGAAGAGTGCTTTCTGTAAGCTTTTTAGGATTAATTGACAAATCAAAAATAGTAAATGATTTAAAGCCTAAGGCGAGCTTCTTTGATATAACTATAAATCAAAATAAGGACATCTTAACGATTGTATTTAAAAATGAATCTAAAGAGTTTAGTTGTAAGGTAAGAAGAACGATAGATGCTTATGGAATCATAAGCTTTCAGGAAGAAGAAAATGAATATTTAGCTTTTGATCATTTAAAGATTATTGTAACAGCCTTAGAATATTTAAAAAATCAAATTCAAAAAGAAGATATTGTCTATCATTTGTTACCTAAAGAATTTACTTTAAAGGAGCTTCAAATGGTCTATGAAGCAATCTTAGGGAAAAAGCTTATAGACTCAGTATTTAGAAGAACGATCAAAGATAAGGTTATTTCGACAGAAAAATTTAAAAATGATGGTGGACATCGTCCATCAAGGCTATATAGCTATAAGGCTTAAAAGAGGTTTTTGTTTATGAAAAAAATAATGAGAGTATTATTTCTTGGAATATTATTTGCTTTAACAAGCTGCGTATATTTGGGATTATCTTCAAAAGAAGTAAAAAAGCATAATGAAAAAATAGTGGAGCAATTTAATGAATTCCCATTAGACACATATATAGGTTTCTACTATTTTAAGGAAGAGGATGGTCTTTCAGTTGATGTTCAATTCTCCTCTAGTAAAGAAGGGCTTGAGTTTTTTATTGTTACAGATGATGAGATTTATTATACAGACACTTTCAGCTCAAAAAAATTTGGATTTGAATCTAAAGAAGAAAGCATTTTGGATGAGAAATGTCCATACTATGAAGAAGCCTATACAGATATTTTAGACATTATAGAAATTGTATCTGCCTTTGATGGAGTGGCAGATAAAACCTCAGGTAGAAGAGGTGTTGAAAAAGTAGCAGAGGATATTTTAGATGAGGTTACCTATTATTACTATAATATGGACTGGAAATATTCAGATACTGCTATGTATGATTTTTATGTATCTAGCCAAACCTCACAATTATATTATTTCATGCTGCGAGATATTTCAAATGATGGTGGCTTTGGCAAACCTCACTTTAACATTCACTTTGATAAAGAGCTAGATAGAAATTTATATGATGAATATGAATCCTACAAAAAAAGTATTCTTTCTTAGGAAAGAGATGAAGTATATCTGTTAAAAAATTTAAGATTAAAAAAGGAGAAAGCTGCTTAAGAAACAAAATTAAAGTTTCTTAAGCAGCTTTTCTTAATTATTTTTCTGGATTAATTTCATTTGCTAATGGAGTTAAAAATATTTTTTTAATTTCTGATAAGTTTTTTGTTTGACCTAAGGCATACATCAGCTTTGTTACTGCAGCCTCAGATGTCATATCATAGGCTTCTATTGCACCACTTGCAATCACTTTTGTTCCAACCTCATAAATATTAAAATCGGAGCGTTCATACAAGCACTGACTACTTACAACAATGGGAATGCCTTGTAAAATGGCATTTTTTATTTCTTTAATAAAATCTCTTCTTATATAAGATATTCCACCAGCACCATAGGCTTCTATGACAATTCCTTCAACCCCAGAGGATATAAGAAGTGGAATAATAGAAGGATTTGTTGTTGGAGTTAATTTAAGTAAAAATACATTTGTATTAATATCTAAAATAAGCTTTGGAGCTTTTTTATTTTTATGAAGCATATCCTTTTGAATTACGAGTCCTGTTGCAGACACGGTTCCTAGTGGATGTAGATTAATAGACTCAAAGGCATCAAAGCTAGAGGTTCTAGCCTTTACAGAACGAGAGGCAAACATAATCTTTCTGTTAAAAGCTAAAAATACTCCTGGAATATTTGACTTTGCCATTGCAAATGCACAATGAAGGTTATCTACTGCGTCTGTTAAAGGATGAGTTATAGGTAGTTGTGAACCAGTAAATACGATTGGAATATTTGGATTTTGAACCATAAAGGTAATCATAGATGCCGTGTAAGACATTGTATCTGTTCCATGCGTTATAATGATACCATCATAAGATTTTAGATTCTCATAAATTTTACTGGCAATGATTCTCCATTCCTCAGGCTGGATATTAGAACTATCTAATACTAGTATACTTTGGATATCTAACTTTGTATCTTCCTCTTTAAATACAGACTTAATGAAATCCTCTGAATTCCTAGGAACAAGACCATCCTTAGATGGTACACTGGAGATGGTTCCTCCTGTGGTAAGAATAAGTATTTTTTTCAAATGAATCCCTCCTTTGACTTTCTTTATATATTATACACGAAATAACTTAGTTTTTAGTAAAAAATTATAAAACAAAATATTTCTTTCATTCGAATCGTAAAAAAATTTACAAAAGAAGAAAATTGTAGAAATCATTTACTTCATCTAAATATTTTTAGTTCCCCCCAAAATAAAATAAGGTTATATTTTTTGTGATAAAATCTTTTGAGAATATAAGAAAAATGTACTAAATTTCATATAATTCAATAAGCAAAACTCAAATTCATCTAAATATTTTGAGTTCCCCCAAAATGAAATAAGGGGGGTATAAAGAAGGAAAAATCCATGG
>JAMPGQ010000025.1 GCA_023663825.1 Anaeroplasma bactoclasticum | reverse complement strand
CATAGCTATAAGCTCTTGGGAACTCCCCAGCCTAGCTGGGGGTTTTCTAAAACAACAAGGAAGAGAGCTAGTAAGCTTAGCTAGCTCTCTTCTTATTTACTCTTAAAATGGATTAGAGGTATAAACATTTAATACTTTACTTACAGTATCATAAACTACCCAATATGTTCCTGCCTCTGGGAATTTTGCATTACCTGAACCTGGATCACAAGAAACACTAACGCCCTCTGTTCCTAATGCTGTTCTACCCACAAAGATTCCATTCGTAGTTGAACCTAAATCATACATATCTAAACCAAAGCTTAAATCTCCACCTTTTGTATTTGCTACAGTAAGCTCTAGCATATAAACTCCTGCATGTCCTTTAACTTCAGTTAATTTTAGGCTTTCTGCAAATTTATGTTCCCAGTTTGTACCATTTCCACAAGCATCAAATGCCCCCTTGATCCAAATGTCATTTCCCTTTTGGGCAATCTTTACAGTTCTAGAATAAATATTAAATGTAATATCATAAACTCCTGCATTAACAATCTTAATATTTAAATTCTTTTCTGATGCTTGAGCACAATTCTCATTTGGAAGAATTAAATTGTTGTAGTCAAACTTAGTTCCCCAATTACCAGCACCTACGGTTGCACCACCAGTCATAGATTGTACAACGATCTCATCGCCTTCTTTTAAAGCTAATCCTTCAAATTTATATTCATAAGATCCTTCTTCATGAGAAAGCTTATATTGTGCATTAATAGCTTTATCTGAAACTGCACTCCAAGTAGGATCAGTAAATGTACCATTCACATAGAAATCATGAGTTAATAATTCAGGTGCCTTTTCTTCAAAAGAAGCATCAATACTTGGTGTTGCACCTCCTGCATTAATCTTAATTGTATACATACCCGTCTTTTTAGGTGTAAAGTTATTTCCACTTAATGCAAATAATTCATCAAATGCAGCACTTCTCGTTCCAGAACCACCATTTATATAACCAACCTGATTCCCTTCTTTATTAGTTTCTAAATCCATTGAGAAGCTATTAAACATAACTTGATCCTTATCTGTAAGATAAACCGTTAAAGTATACTCAGATGCTACCTTAGTAAATCTTGTATAAGAAATATGGCAGTCTGTCCATGAAGTAATATTTTGGCCCTTAATATACCAGTTAATTACAGAAGTTGGAAGTGGTTCTGCATCCTTATTCCTCTTCCATTCAATGGTATCATAAGTACCCACATTGAAAATTTCCTTACTAGATTCTGCATAAGATGGATTTGATGTATCATATGTATCATCATCTGGATAAGTAGTTAAGGTAAATGTATAATTACCACTTACTAAAGCCTTAATGTTTTGGCCCTTAGAAGCAACATCTCCATAGCCTCCACCTTGACCTTCAAAATATTTAGTTCCATCCTTTTCAACTTCTTTTACATAACCATATCCACGCTTATGAATCCAGTCAGGACCAGCGAACTGAAATTCATCCCCAGCAATTACATCCATAGTAATTGTAAATACATTCTTATTGCTATCAGCTTTTTCCATAGCAAATGCAGATCCTATATTCTTTCCCCAATTACTTGCAGTTAATAATGGAGACTGTCCACTACCTACAACATACCACTGTCTTGTATCTGCAACATATTTAGAGAATCCAGCATACACGCTTTTATCCTCTTTAATAGTCATATCAAAATCAAAAATATGATTTTTACTCTGTGTTGCAAACCAGTTTACAAAGGTATATCCTTCTTTTGTTTCTAATTCTGTTGGTCTTGCAACCTTTTGTCCGTCTTCCACGTCTACAACCTGCATTACAGTTTCTTCATTATAGAATGTAACCTTATGCTTTACTGTATCATCCTTTTTATCACATGCGAATAATGTGATAGCGAAGACCACTAATAAAACAGGAAAAACAAAGACCTTAAAAAAATTCTTTTTCATTTCAAATTTCCTCCTATGAATTTTTCTATATTTCAGGCATATTCTGCCACGAAACCTAATGGAATAATGCTTTTTGACGTTTGAAAAATATACTTAAGCGTTTAAGTTAATTCTATTATAGCGCTATGAAAGCGTTTGTCAACCCTTTTTTGATATTTTTTTTATAATTTTTATTAATTTTAATAACCTCGTTAATATAATATCACTTAATAATTTAAGTTAATTTTTAATTTATTTTTTGTAAAAAAATGGTATAATGTAAAAAAGGGGCTGAAAATATGGCAAAAGTTAAATTATCTGATATAGCTAAAGAGGCTGGAGTTTCTGTAGCTACAGTATCCTATGTGTTAAATAATAACCCAAATCAAAAGATTAATGAGAAAACAAAAAGACAAATCCTACAGATTGCTTCCTTATTAGGATATACAAAGAACTCTTTTGCTAGTGCTCTTGCAAATGGAAAATCTAATCAGATTGGTATCTATGTTGAAAATCATGCCTTTCCTTTACACAAGGCTGAGCTCTATTCTTTTGTGCAGAGATTGGTAGAAACTTTAAAATTAAATAATTATAATGCTATTCTTCTTCCTAATGCATATTCTAAATCTGTAGATTATGCGGATGCAATCATATGTATTGGTATATCAGATGAGGATTTTGTTACCATAGCTAAAAATAATATTATCCCTGTTATTGCGGTCGATACTAAAGCACATGTGCCTTGGATATTTGAAATAAAAAATACATTTAGTGACATTTCTGATAAACTGTTATTAAAAGAATACACACTCATTACCTATGAATGTAATTCTTTATCCTATAAAGCCGAAATAGAAAAAAAGAATACCAATGTAATCTATATCTCTTCTTTTTCTCAGTTAAACAATCTAAAAGAAAAAATCAAAGATAAAAAGGTAGTTATCGCAGGAGATGAATTATACGAGTTTTCAAAGATGCTAGGAATGAATGCGGACAAATACCCAATAGATATTCAAGCCAAAATCAATAAGATATTAGATTGTCTTAGATATTCTATTGATCATATTCCAATGGAAACACATGAATTTAACTTATAAAAACAAACCTCAATGCCATATAAACAGGCTTTGGGGTTTATATTATAAAGCATTAAAAAACTCTGAGTCTTTTTAAGAACCCAGAGATATTTTTTTAATATTTTTTAGAATAAACTAAATATACAAACAAATAGATGAGTAATACAGCACATAAAATACTTAAAAGTGTATAGAATACTGCTGAATTAAAGAAGCCTGCAATAATTAAAGCTATTCCACAAACATAAATGAATATTTTAATCACCATCGCGTTTGTTTTAAGTCTGATATAATTCAAACGCTCATCTGTTTTTCTTAAAACAAAGAAATCCGCATACTCTGTATCACAGAAAAAGCGTATATATCTATAAATTTTAAATCCTATATATCCTTCTAGTAAAACAAATATTGCATAACGTAAAAAGAAAAGATCACTATACACTACAAATTGTTTTTTGAAAAAAGGTAAACTAAATAAAACAAGTAATATAATTGGTAGTACAGCAGATAAGCTCATTACAATTAATCTTATTTTTATACCTTTTCTTAGTTTCTCTTTTGAATCCATTAATATTCACCCTCTTCCAAATCAAATATTTGTTCTAACGGAACATCAAATATTTTTGCCATTTTTAAAGCGAGTGGTAAAGAGGCTATATATTTTCCTTGTTCAATTGAGATAATGGTTTGTCTAGTGACGCCTAGTTTTTTAGCTAATTCTTCTTGGGTATATTTATGATTTTTTCGTAAGGTATATAAAGAATTTCTCATCCAAAACCACTCCTTTTAAGATATTATAGCCTAAAATTGTCATTTTTTAAAGAATAATATAAAAATAAAGGAAGATTTATATGCCATATAACCTAGAATACCACAAACAATTAGATAGAAGTCATATTCTTCCAAACATTTTAAAGGGAGCTCAGACTGGTGTTACCTCTCAGTTTTTATCTGATATTTTTATTTCTCTTTTTCTTTACAATGAAAATATCGTAATTGAAGATATAAGAATTAGTACAGTACCCGCATATTATGCATCAGTTGCTGCTGGAATGCTTGCAGGTCTACTTATTATCTATTTAGACCCAATAGCTGTTGTTGCCTTTACAACAGTAGCTTATGATTTTGTTTTTGAACTAGTGGATTATCATATAAATGACGATCCAGTAGAACTTACTCCTGTTGAAACTACATTTGATATTGGGATATCTATATTGCTTGTTGTTTTATTTGATCCATCATCAAGACACCAATATCTTCGCTATGAACAAAAAAGACATTTTATAGAACCAACTTTAGGTCGTGAGGATCGTACAGCCACAATCACTATTTTTATTGCAGTTCTTACTAGTACCTACAATTTCTTAAAGTTAACTTCTAATCAAGAAGAGAACAATACTCAAGTGTACACTTGATTTTATATGTATAGATATTAATCATTTTTTTGATAGCCTTAAGAATTTCCTTTTTCAATCTAGGTAAATCAGATTCAATAATTTCATCAAAAAAAGTATAGGAAACATTGTCGTAATCGTGTGTTAATCGATTTCTAAAACCATTCAACAATTTTACATTTTTTTGTAATGTTTTGTGATTATTTAAAACCTCTTCCGATAGGTTTGCTGATTCTTCTCTCAATTGGATAAACTTATAAATTACTCCATCTGAAGCTTGATCATTCGGTTTTAAAACTGAATTGTCTTTCCTTATATTATCCATATACTGCATTATATATTCAATATAAATTAACATTTTATTAAGATAATATTCGTCATTTTTTATTTCTTTCATAGATTCTTACTCCCGTTTCTAAAATCTCATTTAAAAAATCAAAATTATTCTTCAAATCATCAATCCTTACAATATCTAGTTTTTTATGTAATTTTTTTCTCAGTTCATCTACTAAACCAACGAATTTCAACCCCTTTTCTTCAGCACTTATAAGTAAATCAATATCAGATTTTTCGGTTGGCGTTCCTTTAGCATATGAACCAAAGATATAGACATATCGTATTTGAGTATGTTTTAATTCAAAAGAAACAATTTCCTTAATTTCATCAATGGAAAGTATTCCTTTATCTTCTGTAATTCTTTCATATTCTGTTAAAATTTTTAAAATTTGTTTTGATTTGAATTTATCTCGTGTTGATATTTCATATTCATAGTTTTGATACGTTCTTAAGCTTAATCCCGTGATATTTGCAGCTTGGATCTGTGTTAAACCTTTTCTTATTCTAATCTCTCTAATTGTCATTTTTTCATCACCAATATCATTATATGCGAAAAGTTTGCGTTATACAATATTTTAACAACGAAAAATTTACATTTTTTTAAATAAATACGAAAAATAAATTTTCCCAATTATAGAACCAATTTTAGGTTGATGATTCTTTAAAACGTCAAGTTGAAATTTAGTCATTTGCTTTAATTGAATTAATCTTTCTTTTTTAGATAAGCCTTGTTAATTTAAGTTGCATTATAGCTTTCCATATTAGCTAATACCAATAATTGATTTGAAGTATAATCTCTAACATTTCCTTTTAATGTAGGATTATCATTCTTCCACTCTAAGGCTGTTTTACCAAATAATGCAACATTTAACAAATCTGCTTCATTTGCATGAATAAAATTGATTTGTTCCATTGTTAAATTTAGTACAATAAAATTATCCTTAATTGCATCTGTATGAATGTGATATCACTATGAGCATAGGTTCCTTTACTATATTTTCCTGGACTAGGTATTATTCCTATAGCGTTACATTTTTCTTTCCTCTATTTAGGTGTCATCGTAAAACGATTTAATCCAACTTCTTCTTTATATCTTAGTTAAAAAAGCGTGATTGATGTTTGAGAGTATAAGTGTACTCATCAGTTTCAATCACGCTATTTTCACAGAAATCACTTTACAACAAGTTATTTTAGTATTTCACCTTGAAATAATCAAGATACAACTTAAATTTATCTTGCGCCATTAAACAGGTATCACGCAAAAACCCATGTTCATAATTCCATTCTTTTAATCCACGGTAATAAAATAATTTTAGTTCTTCATCAATAATAAATGGAACAATATTGTATTTTAAGCAGTCTTTTAACAAAAGCAGTCTGCCAATACGACCATTACCATCTTGAAAAGGGTGGATACATTCAAACCTATAATGAAAATCTAATAGGTCATCAAATGATTTTTCTTTTTTAGCGTTATACTTGCAAAGTAACTCTTTCATTTGCAAAGCAACTTCTTCAGGCTGAGTTGTAATCATATTTCCTACGGTATTCGGTAGTTTCTTATAATCTCCAACCACGAACCAATCCTGCCTATCATCTGTAGTACCACTTTTTAATGTGCGATGTAACTCCTTAATAAATGATTCTGTTAAAGGTTTCTTAGCATTGTCTATAATCATATCAATACACTTGAAGTGATTTACTGTTTCAACAATATCATCAATCTTAATAGCATCGCCCTCTAAACCAATTGTATTTGTTTCAAATATATAACGTGTTTGATTATGCGTTAAACGACTTCCCTCTATATGATTGGAATTATATGTTAAATCAATTTGAACCTTATGATATATTCCTCCTGAAAGCTTAGTTCTTTTTTCCATCATGAGGACATCCAAAAGAGTAACAGGTATTTCAACCCTTTTATTTGCTCGATCTGGTCTTTTTGCATCATATGGAATATTCCAGGTTTTGCCTGTCAAAAATGCACCTTCAATTTTACCCAAAGCACAATAATTTCGAACACTTCGTTCTGATATATTCCATTTTAGTGCTATTTCTCTTACTGATAAGTATTTCATTATATAGCACCTCCTAATTAAAATTATAGCATATTATCGGCAAAAACTCAACGTTGTTTTCACCGTAATCATAATGTTTTTGCCGATACAGGAAAATATCTACAGATTTAAAATACAACTCACAAAGTAAAAAATAAGAAAAAGGAAATACTATTTAATCTATTTCCTCGTAATAATAGGAATAATCAATTCCCTTCATAAATATTTCATAACTTTGAATATCCTCAACAAGAGCACCTTGTATGAGCGATTTTATTTTTTCTCTATTTTCTGGACTTTCCACCACTCCAATAAGATAACCCTTCTTATCAATCTTTGACCAATCCACGCTTTGATTTAAACGTTTCTTTAATATTAAATCAAGTCAAATTCGAGTTGCTCTACCATTTCTTTCCGTAAATGGGGCAATATTTATTTCAATATGCTTATGATGAATATATATATTACTGAAAATGGTGAGATTGCTGATACCGTTTATAGATCTATTGATTATCAAAAGGCTATCAAGGATGCTAAATTTGACGAATATTTTGCGATTGTTACTTCTATACTTGATTACGTCTATTCAAAAATATTACAAACCTATAGCATTCTTTTGTAGCATAACAACTGTAAAACTTAAGGTTATAACATTTTTTAAAGAGTGAATCTATGATTTGGCTAACTAATGAAAAAGAATTTTATAGGCATTTTATTTTAGTTTTTGAAAATGGTTTTATCCATAAATTAAAAAGCCTTCTAGAATATTAAACGTTCTAAAAGGTTTTTGTTATAATTATTAATTATATATTAAACATAATTCTTTCACTATTAAACATCATAGTAAGACCAAATACTCCTAAACCAATATAAACTACATTAGATAGAATAAACATTGTAAAACATAATGGAGATATGGTCATACTCAGAATTCCTGTTAGACTTTGAATTGCTCCGTAAACAGGGATTAAATAAAGTGCTGGATTAGTTTGTGCAGTTGTTCCCATAAAGCTTGTTGCACCTAGAAGCATTACAAGAATCATAACAGGAATAGACAAGCTTGAAGCTTCCTTTACACTCTTGGCGAATGTTGAAACCATAGTTAATACAACCGTAAATAATAACACAGTTAAAACAATTACGATTAATAACATAAATATAGTTTGTGCTTTATACGCTGCTAAGGATAGATTTGTTCCTACAAGCTTTGGCAATGAGGCAATTAATCCTAAGAAACTAACTAAAGCTGAAGTTAGTGCAGTAATGCCTAAAGCAGATACCTTTCCAATTGCTATATGACTTCTCTTTGTAGGTGTGACAAGTAGAGTTGCAATGGTACCTCTTTCCTTTTCTCCTGCAATAGATTCTGAACATATTCCCATAGCGCCAGAAAATAAGAAGGTCATAAGTAGGAAGGGTAACATCATTGTAAATATTCGAACAGTAATATCCTCTTCTTTTGCCAAATCATATTTTTGATCTCCTATATTAATATCAAAATAGTTTGGCTGTAATGCCTCCTCATACGCATTTAATAATCCCGTATACATTTGATAAGCTAGCAGAGATGCATCTGACACACTATTATAATAGATATCAATATAAGGCGTGGATGAGTACTCAGAAGAAAAGAAATCTTCTTTATAATAAACATATAAATCAAGCTCTTGATCTTCTATTTTCTTTAAAATTTCTTCTTCCGAAAACTTTTCTGTAACATAAGTAATTTCAAAGCCTTCAAAGCCTTTTTTAAATAAGTCATCAAACTGTTCTGGCTTGTTTTCTACAATCATAGAAAATTCTTTGACATCTGTAGAAGTATTATTTCCTATAAAGTTTCCCATTACACTATATAAGAAGAAAATGAGTATACCTGGTAAAATGATACCAATAAGCATTCTTACATCTGTAAAATATCGCTTCAATTCCTTTTTCAATATAATTCTAATAGAACGCATTATTCTTCACCCACTTCTTTTGCATATATTTCAAAGAACACTTCTTCTAGGGTCTTATCCTTTACAATCTCAGATAAAGTATTTGATACAACCATTTTACCATTAATAATAATTCCTACTCTATCACAAAGCTTCTCAACTAAAGAAAAGATATGTGTAGATAATAAAATGGTTTTGCCTTCTTTTTTTAGTTCCATTAAGAAGTCTGTTACCACTTTAGCCGTAATAACATCTAGACCATTTGTAGGCTCGTCAAAGATAACAATATCAGGATTATGTACAATTGAAATGATTAAAGATATCTTTTGTTTCATACCTGTAGAAAGATCTGCAATCTTAACTTCCTTAAAGCTATCTACACCAAACTTTTGAAACAGCATCTCTTTTCTTTTTTCTGCAATATCCTTAGGAACTTTATGAAGTTCAGAAAAAAAATCATAAAGATAATTTGGAGTAAAGAAATCCTCTAGTTTTAACTCACTCGTCAAAAAGCCAATCTTACCACGCACTTGATCAGGAGCTTTTACAACACTAACACCATCTACTACCGCATCCCCACTATCAGCCTTAATTAGAGATGCAATCATACGTAAGGTTGTAGTTTTACCAGCACCATTAGGACCTAACAATCCATAGATTTCTCCTCGATAAACTTGGAAAGATAATCCATTTACTGCCACCTTAACATTGTCATTTGTTTTATTAATTTTCTTTTGTTTCTTTGTCAATTTAAAAGTTTTTCTTAAATTATCTACTATAAGTATTTCTTCCATTATATAGCTACCCTTCCTTCTTTTTGGTTCTCTTCTTTAATTTGGGTTGTTTCCTCAACCCAAAAAATTTGGTCTAGTGTTTTTCTTAACACCCTACATATCGCAACACAAAGCTTTATCGTCGGGTTATATTCTCCGCTTTCTATCAAATTAATCGTTTGTCGCGTCACACCAACTGCTTGTGCAAGCTCAGCCTGGGACATGTCTAGTTCCGCTCTAGCAGACTTCAGTTTCAAATTCTTCATCTTCCATAAATACCTTTCTTTTATCCACTTTATATTTTACAAATAAATTTATTGCTGTAACAAGTAAAACCGTTCCACCTAATAAATTTATAAAAGCAGTACCGATTTGTCCATTAATAACGAATCCATCTTGCATTAGTAAAACAATACCTACCACGCAATCTATCAAGCCTATTACACCTAGAAATATACTAAATCTCAATTTGTTTTCTCCTTCACTTGTATATGCATCCTTCCAAATAGCCATTATGGCAAATACACCAATAGAAAGCATACCCCAAGTAAAAACACCGACCAAATAACTAGACCATTCATAATCTAAAAGATTACGTACAATACCATCAATAAACAAGAAAATTAGTAAAAAGAAAAAACTAACACAAAAACAAGTTCCTCTACTCTTTAATTGCCTTTCATCAAACTGAGTCTGATATGACTTTTTCTTGCGAATCACAATAGAAAGAAGACTTACACATAAAACAGAAATGAATAACCCTGTACCAAATCCTAAAGGATACATCAATTCTTGTTTACTTGTAATTAACCACATAATTAATAATACTACATCCATAAAAGCTAATAAAGCATTTAACAAAATAGGAAATAAATATTTCTTCATTAGGAAAACCTCCTAAATAGTATTATACTCTCATTTCATAAAATGTCAATTATATATGACATTATGTCTAAAATGTTTTTCTTATGAAAAATCCCTTAACGCTTTTGTTAAGGGAAATGACAATGACAAACCACGATGCATTCATATGCATAATGAAAGTATTCACTTTTAATTTTATAAATAATTACTTAAAAGAACCGCCGATGGCTTTCATAACATCTTTATTATTGGATTGTACAATAATATTATCAATTATCCTAATTCTCCATTTACTACCCTCATCACGTGATTCTACAAAATAATTATATAAGAATTGAGCAGAATCTACTGTGTCAAAGGTAATAAAATATACTGCTTCATAGATACTATTAAAGTCATCTTTAATATAGATAGCATATCTCACATAATAGGTTACACCCAAATCAAGTCCTTCTGTTTCATACCCATCAAATTTCATCGTTGATAAAATTGATTTTTCAATTTCTTCAATTTCACTATCTGTCTTACATTCATTAAGAACATTATATCCCATATCTAAAACCTTTTGCTTTGAGTTTTCTAAATCAAAGGGTTTCTCTGAACAAGAACATAAAACCATAAAGCACATTAACAACATTCCAAAAATTTTTTTCATAATATCTCATTCCTTTCTTTTTCCACCACCTATTAAGATAATAGATGGTCTTTTGTTTCTATTATAGCTATTTATTTCTTGTATTATAAATTATGATATTTTTTAAAATTAAGGACGAAGTCTAGGATCTTCTTCTTTTTTGCTTGAACTCGATCCTAAAACCTTGTATTTACTACTTAGTATAAGTACTAAGAAATAAATAGTCCTCATCAATATCAAGATTTCTCCTGCGTCTTTTCCTAAAGCTTCTACTCATTAGATAGTGGAGAAAACAAGGTGTATTTAGTTATGTATTTAAATACACCTTTGAAGCAAAAAAATTCTATATTGCAGTTTTAAGTTTGATATTAACTATCTCATTTAAAAGAACCACCAATAATTTTTGCTACTTTTTCACTATTTGTTGACACAACTATATTATCAATCAATTGGAATTTCCAAATGCTTTCTTCACTTCTTGAATTCACCTCATAATCATAAAAGAATTTGGCTGCTTCTTCATCTTCAAAAAATACAAAATTTGCACCTCTATAATCATCTAATACAGATGTTTCAAGTGAATTAGCATAAAGCAATACATACTCAATTTTCAAATCCACTCCCTCAACATCATATCCATCAAAAATCATATAATTCTTACATCTCTTCTCATAAGCCTCGATTTCTTCTTCTGTTTTCTTTTCTGAAGTTAACACCCATCCCAAGTCTAAAATGCCTTGCTTACTTGCTTCTAAATCAAATGGTTTCTCTGAACAAGAACATAAAACAATAAAGCACATTAACAACATTCCAAAAATTTTTTTCATACTTTTTTTACCTTCCTTTGAAGTTATTTTACTATAATTTATCTAAACGTGTCAACGCCCCCTCTATTATGAAAATGAATGCTTTTTTTACAAAAATTTAATATTAAAAAAAAGCACTCAAATAGTTGAATGCTTTTAAATAAATTATCATTTTTTTGTGAAAAAAATTTTTTTTATAATTATTTATACTCCACCTTTTTTGCGTAGCTTAATGCTTTCAAATCAAAGGCATCATATTCTTTCCCTTTAAAATGCAGAGCTATATCTAAGTCCACATCAAATTTATCTTTGATGAAATTTATTATCATTGTATCAATTATAGAAGGCAAGACAGTATAACTTTCAATTTCTATAAATAAATCTAAATCACTATAAATATCTTGAGTCCCTTTGGCATAAGATCCATAGTAATAAATATTACCAAAAGTAATATAAGATTTAAATTCAGAATATATATTCTTAACAATACTTTCTATATCACTTTCTTCAAGTAATCTTCTTGGAGTTGCATAATAATCTGTAACCAATTTCAAATCTAGAACAAAGTCTTTATCGGATTTTATAACTCTATAAATATCATCCAGATAAGAAGGTCTAAAAAGAATCATAGACTTATTTTCTTTATAATACATTGTGTTAAATATGCATTCTAAATATAAAATTTTATATTTAGAAGGAATTGTACTATAAAAAATGATTTTAATTAATTCATTATATCTTTGCTGGGTAAATGCTCTGTAAATATCCAAATATAATGTTATATCCTTTTTTAAATCAAATCCAGATATCTCCTCTATTTTTTTCAAAAGATCATCCAATATTATATTACCAACTCTATCAATGATATATTCGTGCAGGTGCATTATTTGGTCTAACTGTAAGCGTCCAGATGGTTTGTAATTTCTTAATGCATCAATCTCATCATTAAGTGTTATGATTCCTGTAATTGAAACAAAGCAATTTGATACAATTCTACATAGTAGTTTTCTAATCATAAAACATATCCTTTCAAGTAAACTCAGCTCTAAAAACTTATGTTTATAGAGCCGAGCATTATTTTATTTAGGCATTTAAGCCTGCTAATACACGCATACCAATAGTTGGGTGATTTAACATAAATTCCTTATTATTAATAATAGGGAATGAGCAATGTGCTAATTTTAGACACTTCATAAAATTTGCATCATTATTAATGATATTTGCAAAAACATCTACTAATGTTTCTGAAATTCCAACTATATCTACGCCAAAGAAATATTCGCTTGCAGCACTTAAAATATCTAGAACAAAGTCTGCAGCTCCTAAAGATTTCTTAACTAATGAAGTCTCGATAGTGACCTTGTCATCTCGAACAATAAAAGCATCTTCATTTTCAATGTGTGTTTTTCCTTTGAAGCCCTCTGCTATAGCTGAACTTGTTGGGACTAGAAAATCACCTTTAAATACACCATTAATTTCAATTGCTTCAGCAGCAATAGGAGTAAACTTAGGATATACACCCATATTATTCCATTCATCTCTCAATTTTGCATATGTTATAACTCCATCCATCAAAGTGTCGACACCATTATTTGATAATTCTACTAATTTATCAATCACCATTTCTGCAAGTGCATTACCTATCTCACCTAAATCTAGCTTGGCTTTAAACGTTCCCCCTGTTATATCAACCAAATCTTGAACTAAGGTCTTATCATGTGGAGTTCCTACATTAACAATCTTATCTACAATTTGATTATCCTTATTATCAATAGCACATTTACAGTTGACAACTCCTCCCTTGCTGTATCCAATCAAAACAACTGGAACATTAGGATAACCTCTATCTGCTAATTCCTTTTTAAGCAACTTTATTATAGCTGTAAGTTCATTAGCTTGTTGAGAAACATCCCCATATTTTGGTTCAGAGAATAATGTTCTAATAAAATAATTCTTTGTAGGATTATCTAAAAATTTATTTATTAATTCTCGTACTGCTAAATTAGATGAAGATAATTCCGTATAACGAATGATTCCATCACAGAATCTACAATTGAAATAATAATTGAATACATTATTTCGAAGATTTTGGAATAATGGATTCATTGTATCCTCTGCACCTAAAAATCCATGCTGACATAATACGATACTACCTTTAAGGAATAATTCCTTTTTTTCATAATAAGTTTTTGTACCACTAGTTGTGGTTCCACCCCCAGTGGTTGTACCACCTGTACTACCACTACCTGTGTTTTTATAATTGCTTCCCATTTTTTTCATTCTCCTTTTTAAATATTTGTTTGATTATTTGATTTGTGCCAGTACTACTAGCACCGCTTACAAATCCATATACTAAAGCAGTCCATGGGTTAGATACATTTAGCATTAATTCTGGATTTGTAAAAAAAATTAAAATACCTAGCAATCCCCCAACTACTGTGGTGAAAATTGGAATAAATTTATAAGTTTCTTCTTTTTTACTTTTTAAAATGACTTTGTAAATTTCTCCTACGATGTAGCAGCAAACCACAATAATTGAAATTCCACTTAATTCCATAATTTTACCTCCTCTAAGTTTTGGTAAAAATTTGAATTGCTTGTTCAACTTTTGCTAAACGTTCTACCATCGTCCTATTGCGTTCATCAAGTTTTGTAACATCTTCATTTAATTTTTGTAGCGTTTTAGCAATATAGCTGATATCAGTGAGTAGTTGTCCTTCATATTTACCTTCGCTTTTATCATCGCTTTTCAAATTTCTTTTAAATGCTAAGTAAGCGAGAGCAATACTTGAGATTGAGCAAAGAATACCTACAACACTGATAGCAATACTCAATTCGCTCATAGCATAACCTCCTTTCGCAATAAATTTAATTGCTCTACACCCTTATAGCCGGAGGTTTTAATCTGTTTTACTCACTCCACCATATTTTTTTACGATTTTATTAAATTGTCTTGAAACGGTTTGCTGACTAATACCTAGTTTGTCGGCAACTTCCTTTTGGGAAAGGAAACGATCTTCTTCAATGAATAAGCATAAAAATTGAATTTCACTTTCTAAAAAACCATAATCAAAAAGAGTTTTATATAAAGAGTTATTTCCCAAAGAGTTATCAGGAAAGACTATATCTGCATTTGTGCATATAATCTCATTTTCCAGGTGATTAGAATTTTCGCGATAAAAATCTGCAACTGCATATTTAAATTTTTTCATCAAATAATGGATAAATTGTTTTTGGTTTATAAGATAGGTGTTAAAATCGTTTGGATCAAGTTTTATTTCAAATTTTAAAATGGCATCATATGTTCTCAGTGTAAGAATTTGAATAAAATCTTCCTCATAAAAATAATTTATTTTGTGGACATATCTCCACATCATTGGCTTAACAATTTTTAACACTTCTTCCAAAATTTTTTCTGATTTTGTTTTTTTAAATTCAATAACTAAGTCGATTAATTTTTCCATAATTTTTTCTCCAGCTTTTACAAGAAAAGACTAGACAACCATCTTTTCTAGAATAAATGGTGTTTGTTCCTCACACATATAGCCGTAGAATTTCAATCTGTTTTACTCACAGAACTAAATTTTTTTTAAAAAATCAACTCATAAAAAGCTTAAATTTGTGTTTTTAGGCAAAAATAAAGAGCATAGCTAATACCACTATGGTTTTGACTATGCTCGTATCACTTATATTGAATAGCTAAAAAGATTGAAATATCTTAATTATTAATATAAATTTATTAAGTTTTCCCAACTTACTCTAATTTAAAATATACTCTAATTTTGAGAATTAATATAGTTAATTGATTTCGGCTATTATTTAACTAATGTTATATTTAACTTATATCTCAAAATTCTCCCTTCAGGAATAGAAAAGTAAATCATTACATTAGGATAAGCAGATACTTCTTTTAAATTACATATTATTATGAATTACTTGTATTATTCCCTCCACCTACTGATAAAGTTCCTTTATTGGTATCTCCATCTTTTATTACTTCAATAACTAAATCACCATTCATTTGGTTTAAATTCAAAGATGACTTTATGGCTTTTCCACCATAGATTAATACTGCTCCTGCTAATAATACTACTGCTAAAATTTTTTTCATATTTTCTATTTTCCTTTCTTTACAACACTATTTTACATTTTTTAGCAAGCATTGTCAAATATTGTTCGTTCAAGAAAATAGCGAGTTTTTTCATTTTCGGCAAAAAAAAAAAAGCGTTCATATTTTTAAACGCTTTTAAAAATGGTATCGTTTTTATTCTAAAAAAATTTTTTTAAAAATATTAAAAAGATTATAATTTAGATTACATTTTTCTAATATAGATAAACTTTCTTTATCTTTTTTTCTTAAAAGAGAATTCAAAGCCTCAATGACAATTACATCATCTGCATTATCTATATTTTGTTTTAAAGAAGGTAATATTGATTTATATGTCTCTTCATATTTCTTTTTATCAGCATAATATGCAGCTATCAATAGACAATATATTTCTGTACTTGTATACTTTCCACGTTCACCTAATAGTTTTAATGCCTCTTGATATTTCCCAAGTCCTAAACATGCTACAACTAAATGCCTGATTGTCATCTCATAATCTTTATTGCGTCTATCTAACGCTTTTAAAGAAAGAATTTGGCTATGAGCTAATTCATATCCCTTCTCAAAATTATTCAATGCGTTATAGTTACTTATAATTGTTAGATTGAAATGGTGCATTCTGGCGAAATTATTTTCTTTTAAAAATATATTTCTTACTTTCTCTGCATAATAAAGACTTTTCGTAAATTCATTCTTGAAACTATAGCTTGAAGATAAACTATAGTAAATTAGTCCATTATCAAATTCTTTTACTGCATAATCTTCTGGAATATCTTTCATATATTGTATATTGATAATCTCGTAAATAACCATTAACTCTTTTGTCAAAAACTTCTTATACTTTTTTATTTCTTCAAACAAAACCATATTTTGATCAATCATATCTTCTTTAAGTTTGAGTTCATTCATATCTAAAAAAATTTTGAATATCTGTAAGATTGGGAATAATATGTTTTTGTTTTCTAGTTCCTCTTGAATTCGTTTAAAAAAATATTCAAAGTTATCATAGATTTTATAATAGGCCTCATCATAAATTTGATTCAATAATTCTTCCATTTCATCTATTTCTTTTGAAGATAATAATTTAAATTGAAAGTAAGAAGCTAAATTTGTCATAATTTCAATACCTATGTTTTGTTCAGAATTACGTGCTCTACGATAGGAACTTGGACTAATTCCATGCTCGATTAAAAAATCATCTTTATTTAAACCTTGTTTTTTCATAATAGCTTCAAACAAATATAAATATATGCTACTTCCTCTATATGCATCCAAACTAATTCTTTTCATATTCTAAAACCTCTCTTCTTTTTAAGAATATATTATTTTTTTGATTTTTTCAATAAAAAGTATATATAAAAGGTTAAAAACAACTATTTGCTTAAACGGAAATTTATATATTCAAACAAAGAAAAAAGACACCTTAAGGTGTCAAATAAGTTCATCTAAGCTACTAAAAATATATCCCTTTTCTCTTAGCTTATCTATAGCTGTGCTTAATACTTTCACATTTGATTTAGTAAGCGTATGCATTAAAATGATAGAACCATTTTTAGTTTGGTTTAAAATATTACTTAAAGCATAGTCTACTCCTCTATCATCAAAGTAAACATAATCATAATAACATACATCCCACTTGAAAATCGTATAGCCTAATTCATTTAAGATTGCCTGTTTATTCTTATTGATTTTTCCCATAGGAGGTCTAAAGTATTTCGTAACAGGCTTTCCTGTAATTTCATAAACAGCTTTTTCATATTTTTCTATATCTTCTCGAAACTGTTGGTTTGACAATCTAGTTATATCCTTATGACACATGGTATGATTTCCCAAGGTCTGTTCATTGACTATTCTATTAATCAAAATAGGATTTTGGACTAAAAAGTCACCTTCAATAAAGAATGTTGCACAAACGTTCTTTTCTTTTAATATATCTAATATATCTTGCGTATTTTTATATGAATGTCCATCATCAAATGTTAAGTATATGTGATTAGAATTAATATCTCCTTGATAGATAATTTCTCCTGCCGCGCTTGCTGGCAAGGACAAGCCACATAATACGAATAGGATAAGTAACCATATCTTTTTCATACTATCACCAAAAATAGTATGCCCTTTATTTCGACAAATTATTTATCTATGTCCTCAAAATAGTTACAAATTTCCTTAAAGTAATCTAGTTTATCTCTTCCTTGAATATCTAATAAAATATGAATTTCACTCTTATTATAAGTAAGCTTTAAATTTTTATACTTTAGCATTTCTGTGAATAAGAAGTTTCCATCCATTTGATTGGTTTTATCCTCTGTAAAGATAAAATCGTAATATCTTTTATTGGTGGTATCTATCTTATAAATTTCAAAATGCTTACAATAATTCTTCATCAGCTTTTCATACATATATAAGGAGAGTTCTTCATCTATTTTTCCAAAACGATCCTTTAATTCCAACTCTAAATCCTTAAGATTCTTTAAGGATTTTAATTTGTCAATCTTCTTGTGAATCTCAATTCTTACGTCTTCATTCTCAATATACTCTCTTGAAATTGTTCTAGATACTAAAGGTGTGGTGATGGATTGATCCAATACTGCCTCTGAAGGAGCAGATATATGTTCAATCTCTTCGTTTAATATCTTTAGATACATATCTAATCCAACAGATTCAACGAAACCAGATTGTTCTTCACCAAGTAAATCTCCACTACCACGAATGGATAAATCGCGCATTGCAATTTTAAAGCCACTGCCTAGTTCATTAAATTCCTTGATCGTTTCTAATCGTTTTTCTGCTTCCTCAGTTAATATCTTTCTAGGCTCATACATCATATAGGCGTAGGCAATTTTATTTGACCTTCCTACACGACCACGAATCTGATAAAGTTGAGCTAGGCCTAAACGATTGGCATCGTGTATGATTAGAGTATTTGTATCGGGCATATCAATTCCTGTTTCAATAATTGTGGTACATAACAAAACATCATATTCATGATGAATAAAATCACGAATACGGTTTTCTAACTGGTCGTGAGTGAGCTTCCCATGTCCTATACAAATTCTAGCCATAGGAACAAGCTGTTTTAATTTGGTTTCCATCTCCTCTATAGTGTCTACAAAATTATATAGATAAAATACTTGACCACCCCGAGACAATTCTCTTTCTATCGCATCTGCAATAATTCTGTCATTTCGCTCTAAAACATAAGTTTGTACAGGATATCTATTTTTAGGAGGAGTTTCAATCATAGAGAGATCCTTTAATCCTAGCATAGACATTTGTAAAGTTCTTGGGATTGGTGTCGCAGATAGAGTGATACAATCTACATTGATCTTTAATTCCTTTATTCTCTCCTTATGCGTTACACCAAAACGCTGTTCCTCATCGACAATTAATAATCCTAAATCCTTATAAACCACTTCATTGGATAATAATCTGTGCGTTCCAATGATAACGTCTACTCCACCCTTTTTTAAATCTGCAAGAATTAGTTTTTGTTTAGAAACTGGAACAAAACGATTTAATAACTCTACACGGATCCCATAATCATCCATACGGCTTTTAAATGTTCTATAGTGCTGGCTTGCAAGAATGGTCGTTGGTGCTAGCATAGCTACTTGTTTTCCACTATATACCGCTTTAAAGGCAGCACGCATAGCAACCTCTGTTTTACCATAACCAACATCTCCACAAACGAGTCTATCCATAGGGCGTGGAGATTCCATATCAGCCTTTACAGCATCAATTGCATTCTTTTGATCAGGCGTAAGCTCATACATAAAGTCTGCCTCAAATTCTAGCTGTTCTGTTGAATCAGGTAAGAACTCGAAGCCCTTCGCATTCTGTCTTGCCGCATAAAGCTTAATCAGATCGCCTGAAATATCATGAACTCTTTTACGAACTCTAGCCTTTGTTCTTGCCCAAGCTGTAGAGCCTATTTCATGTAATTTTACTCCCTCTACATCCTTAGAGGCATACTTCATAATGGAAGCAATTTGTTCTAAAGGAATATAAAGACTTGAGCCTTTATTATACATTACATATAAGAAATCTCTTTTGATTCCCCCAGTTTCCATTGTCTTCATACCCAAATATTTACCAATACCATAGTCATAATGAACGACATAATCTCCAACCTCAAGCTCATCGTACTTAGAGATTTTTATTGCATTCTTATAAATAGATTTATATCTTGCTTTTCTAGGAGCATAGGAAATCTCAAATAAAGATGCCTCATTTAAAAATAGTATACCATCATAAATCAAGTCAAAAGCTGGATAGTTCCCATATATACAGTTAATCTGTCCATACTCTATTTTATCTACATCATCCACACGAACTAAGAAAAGACTCTCCTCTAAACAAACCTCTAATAATCGTTTGAAACGCTCTTCATTGGTATAACTAAAGATAATATATTTATTGTCCTTATATCGTTTAAAATCGGTAAGGATGGTTTTTTCTTGAGCTTTATAGGCAGCAATTTCCTTAGCTCCTACAGTGTAATCTAAGCCACCTATAGAACGCAAACCCTCAAGAGTTACATTTGCCTTACTAAATATATTATCCACATTTTCATAAAGTTTCATATTAGCAATACTAAAGCCACCAATTCTTCCACAATATTCATTCAAATCTAATTCTAGCTGTTCAAACATTTCCCTTGATTTTGCTGGGTCAATCACATAGATTCTCTTTAGTTCTACAAAATCGAAAAGAGTAGAAATATTTGGGTTAAAGAATTCTAAATACCTTGAGATATTATCTAGATTCTGATGGTTATCTAAAGAAAATAAATCCTTATTTAATTGTTCTGTTTCAATTTGAGATAATGAAAAACCATCCATAAAGCTCATAATTTTCTTTTTAGCAGAAATGAAATCTGCATTATCATACATAAATTCTGTTACAGGCAAGATAACACATTGATTCGTTTCTTCTAAGGAGCGTTGAGTTTCCATATCAAAATACTTAATCGTATCTACATCATCCCCAAAAAAATCAATACGAATCGGTTTTTCAAAACCTAAAGGAAATATATCTACAATACTACCACGTCTTGAAAATTCTCCTGTTTTCGTGATAGTAAATACATTTTCATATCCTAAACGAATGAATCTGTTCAATAAATCATGAAGTTCAATGGTCATATTCTTCTTCAAAGTGAAAATATTTCCAAGCCAAGCTTCCCTAGGCATTTCGTATTTTATAGCGCCATGAATATTCATAATTACAATTTTCTTTTCTTCTGTTAAAAGAGTATAAATCGTTTGAATACGCTCAAAAAGGAAATCACCTGTAGATGCCACCATAGCTGCAGATATAAGTTCATCTGCAGGAAAGAATAATACATCTTCTTCCTTCACAAAGCCAATTAATCCATCGTAGTATTTTTGGGCTAAATAAAGACTTGGCAAAACGACAAAAATGCTTGAAATTCCTCTGTAAAAATCGCAAGCAATCATCATCATATTAAAATCATCACAGGTGCCACCTAGGCGAACCTTACTTTTATTAAAGTATTCCTTAATATTAGGACTCTTTAACAATAATGGATATATATCCATTTAAACACCTCCCAATATAAACACCAAAAGACCTAACAGAAGCCCACCTGAGTCCTACTACAATTTTAAAGACTGACCACTAGATAATTTTCTTTTTTGATCCTCATTAATGAGTTGTTCAATAACTAAATCTAGTTTGCCATCTATGACTGCATCTAAGCGGTTAATGGTAAATCCTATACGGTGATCCGTAACACGATTTTGAGGATAGTTATATGTACGAATCTTTTCTGAACGATCCCCACGTCCAATTAAAGATTGGCGAGTAGCTCCTTCTTTTGCTTCCTTTTCCTGAAGCATTTGATCATATAATCTTGTCTTTAATAAAGCTAAAGCTGTGGCCTTATTCTCATGCTGTGAACGATGAATTTGACACGCAACATACATTCCTGTTGGAATATGAGTTACACGTACTGCAGAGTATGTAGTATTTACACCCTGTCCACCAGGTCCTGAGGAACAGAAGGTATCAATACGAATTTCTGCCATATCCAACTCAAAATCAATATCTTGAGCCTCTGGCATAACAAGTACAGTTGAGGTTGAAGTATGAATTCTACCCTGTGCTTCTGTCACAGGAACACGCTGAACACGATGGGCACCAGATTCATACTTCAGGTAAGAATAGACCATTTCTCCACTAACCTTAAACTGAATTTGAGAGTATCCTCCCATTTCGGATGCCATAGCATCTAATACTTCAATCTTCCATCCCTTAGATTCTGCATATTTAGAATACATACGAAACAAATCTCCAGCAAAGATGTTTGCCTCATCTCCACCTGCAGCCCCACGAATTTCAACAATAACGTCCTTTTCATCATTAGGATCTTTAGGTAATAAAAGAATTTTAACTTCTTCTTCAATCTGTGCAATTCTAGTAGTTGTTTCCTCTAATTCTAAAGAAGCCATTTCTGCCATTTCAGCATCGTTAGAATTTTTCATTTCCTTTAAATCTGGAATGGAATCTTCGAGTTTCAACTGTTCACGATATAACATAACAGGCTTTTCTAGACTTCTTTGTTCTTTTGAAAGCTCTGTTAATCTTTTGACATCACATACGACTTCTGGATCAGATAGAAGTTTATTAATCTCTTCATATCGTTCATCCATAATTTTCAATCGATCTAACATAATATCTAGCTCCTTATTCATCTTTCTTTTCTGTAAAGCGAGAATACTCTCCTGTAAACATAAATGGTAATCCATTATTTGTAGATCCAGAACGATTCTTAGAAATAATTAAATCTGCTTCATTCTTTCTAGTAGAAGATTTATTATAATAATCCTCACGATACAAAAACATTACAATATCGGCATCCTGTTCAATAGAACCTGAATCACGTAAATCTGCCATAATTGGTTTCTTATCATCTCTTTTTTCAACTTCACGTGATAACTGAGATAAAGCAAGTACAGGCACACTTAGTTCTCTTGCCATTAGCTTTAAGCTACGAGAAATTTTAGAAACACGCTCCTGTTGTGTGGCTCTACTATTGGCACTATCGCTTTCAATCAATTGAAGATAATCAATAACAATAAAATCAAGGCCTACATCACTAGCTAGCTTACGGCACTTTGCACGTATAGAGGATATACTGGCATCTGAGGAGTCATCAAAGTATAAGTTTAATTGACCTAAATTATTACAAGCAGTATTAAAACGAGTCCAATCATTCTTAGTTCCAATTCGTCCGCTCTTAATATTATTTAGACGTATATTACTATCACAAGCAATCATTCGTTCAACTAATTGTTCTGCAGACATTTCTAAGGAGAATATAGCAACGGTACCATGACCACCCTTGTTCGTTCTAGCTACACGTACAGCCAGGTTCATAGCCATTGCAGATTTACCCATTGCAGGACGTGCTGCCAAAATAATTAATTGTCCTGGTTGAAAACCCTGTGTATATTTATTTAAACAGCCAAAACCAGTATCTAAGCCTACAACCTCATCTGAACGACTAGAATTTTGTTCAGTGTTAGTTAATACTGTTTTACTTACAACAGAAATCGGCTTAAAACTATCCACCTTTCTACGCTTAGATAATTCAAAAACTTCCTTTTCAACAAGATCAACATAATCAAATGCTTCTACTTTACTATCATAGCCATCCTGGGCAAGCTTAGTTAATTTTTGAATCGTCGTACGCTTTATTGATGCTTCGCTTACTAAATCACAATATGATTCAAAATTTAATGTAGAATAAGTTCTATCCGCAATAGAGGATAGATATTCAATCCCTCCACATTGTTCTAACAAATGATTTCCTTCTAAAGTTGAAACAACAGTTGTAACATCAATATTCTTACCTTCTTTAGAAAGATTTAACATTGTACGATAAATCAATCGATTCTTACTATCGTAAAAGTCATCAGGAAGAAGTATGTCAGAGAGCTCAACGATTAAGTTTTCATCCATTAAAATACAACCAATTAAAGCAATCTCTGCTTCAACGTTTGCAGGTACACTTGGTACTTGTTGCATATTACTCCTCCTTATTTTTCAATAACGTTAATTTCAAATGTAGCAATAATATCCTTATCTAAACGAACATTAGCAGTGAAGATACCTACAGAATTAATTTCAGCTGGTAATTCAACCTTCTTCTTATCCAAATGAATTCCTGTTTGGGCCTCAAATTCTTCACAAATATACTTTGTAGTAATGTGACCAAAGTTTTTACCATCAGCACCAACTTTAATGTAAACAGAAATAAATTTATCTTGAATTTCTGTCTTTAATTTTTCTAATACATTTCTTCTGTTTTCATTATCAATACGGGCCTGTTCTTGATCAGCAGCAAGCTTCTTAAGATTTTCATCAGAGGCAAGAATTGCAAGTTTATTTGTAATTAGGAAGTTTCCATAGCCATTTGCTACATCTAAAATATCATCCTTCTTACCCTTTCCTTTAACATCTGCAATTAAAATAACTTTCATTTTTCCATCTCCTAAATCAACATAATCTCTTTTCAAAATATCCATCAAACGAGTTTTTGCTTCTTCAATCGTTATACCCTTAATTTGAGTGGCTGCAGCATTAAAGTGTCCGCCACCTTCCATTTCTTCCATAATAATCTGAACATTAATATCAATACTTCTTGCAGAAACACCAATATGGTTCTTATCAATACGTCCAATTGTAAATGCAGCTTCAATTCCTTCAATAGTTAATAGCTTATCAGAAATCTTAGCTAAAGTTGTACGATCTTGAATGAACTTGTCTTCTGGTTCTGCAACTATAGCAAATCTCTTTTCATAAATAAAGGCATTTACCATAGCCTCTGCTAGAGTTCTTTCCTCGTCATAAGAATCCCTTAACAATCTACGAACTAAAACCATATCTGCACCCATTGTATTTAATGTAGATGCAGCTTCAAAGGTTCTTGTTCTTGTACGATATGTAAAGTTATTTGTATCTACTACTATACCTGCAAGCATTATAGATGCTATAAGAGGATCAAGTTCAAATGTATTATTGTAAAATAAGAACATTTCTGAAACTAACTCAACTGTTGACGAAGCTGAAGTTTCAACATAATAGGAAACGGTTTGTGTATAGCCTGCATCACTTGCACGGTGATGATCTATAACAGATACATTATTACATTGAGCTAATATATCAGGAAACATCGCAAGTCTTGGAGATTGCGTATCTGTCATAATAAGCAATGTATCTGGACGAATCAACTCCTTAGCCTGTGCTTTAGTAACAAAGGCACTATAAATAGATTTATCTGTATGATTTTTAATTCTTTCAAATACCTTTTGAACAGTTGCATCAGCAAGTTTAGGTTCAAAAACCATCTTACAATCCTTAGTAGATGTACTTGCTAAATACCATACAGCAAGCATAGATCCAATCGCATCACAGTCAGCTAAATCATGACACATAATTAAAACGTTACTACTTGATTCTATTGCTTCTCTTAAAGCCATTGTTTGAATACGTGCTTCAACTAATGTATTCTTTTCTAATGAGTTTGTATTACCACCAAAATATTGAATCTTTTGATTTTGAATATTTACTACAACCTGATCTCCACCACGTTTTTCAGCAAGCTCAATTGCATTTTGAGCTAAAGTAACTAACTCTGCAGCCTCAACATCGAAACAAGCAACGCCCATAGACATACTTGCTTTTAAATGGTTCTTATTAGAAATTTCACGAACCTGATTTAAAACAGAAAACTTATCGGCAATCATCTTATCTAGTGCTTCATGGTCTAAGACAACAAACATTTGATTACTGGATAATGTTTCTAAACAACAACCATGACTATGGACCCAATCCGAAATTACACCTAAGATTTGTCCACGAATGCTTGTTTGCTCTTGCATATCATAACGCTTTAAAGAACCCTCTAGGTTATCAATATCGATTAATGCAAAAGCCGTTATTCTATCATTATACTTTTGGATTGTTTCTTCACGATAAGTAACATCAAAGAAATAAAGAATACGGTTTTCAACATTATGCACAACATCAAACTTAGAATCATATGCAGTAATTAATAACTTTTCTTTTCCTTCTTTAAGCTCATCAACAAATCCACTTGTAATAGAATCTAATGAATTATTAATTAGATTATCTTTAAACACCTGTCTTGCATAATCATTAGCCCATTTCACTTCCATACTAGCATCATAGACAATAATACCAATAGGCAATTTAGTAAACGCCTCATCCCCTGCAGCTGATACATGGTGGGAAATGGAATTCCAAACATTCAATCTGTTTTCTAGCCATGTTATCTTTTCAACATTCTTTCTGTTTAAAACTAACATAATCAATACTACTGTACAAACAATAAACGCTATAGTAAAGGATAAGTACACAAAGAATAGGGTCGTATTTTTATAATTAGAATATGTAAGATATACAAATACGATTGTAACTCCTAAAGAAATAAGTGCAGCTATAAATTTTTTCAAATTTGTCACCTTCTTTTCTATTTTATCATTATATCAAAATAATTACGAATAAGCAATTAAACTAATATTTTTCTTTTAAATTTAAGTAAGAAAAGGCACTATGCAGTGAGACTGCTGAAAAAGTCTCTTGAGGTTTAACAGGAAGTAAGCCACGATTAATT
>JAMPGQ010000024.1 GCA_023663825.1 Anaeroplasma bactoclasticum | reverse complement strand
TCCTAATAAGTCACCTAAAATTGACAACATGAGGAAGTTTTTTCACAGCCCCTTTTATATTTTATAGTGAAACAAGAATGAAGCCTTAGAGTATAATATAAAAAATAGAATAGCTTGTATAGTCACTAAATTAGAGATTTTAATATAAATGAACTAAAAAACCCTTAATTATCCATCATTTATGCCTATTTTTCATTAAAATTTTAATTTTTTTAAAAAATTAATGAAAAAAACACACATTTTGTTCGTATATATAGTGAGGGTAAAGTGAGGTAATATGAAAAGGGATGTGTTAAATAAGTTATGAAAAAGATATTTATTTCATTTATTATTGGTATTTTTTTATTGATTCCTTTAAGCGCATCAGCTGATAGTGTCAATCCAGAAGCTTATGGTATTCAGGTTGGAAGTGATTGGGAATTTAATCGTTATGAAAAAAAGACTTTTAATGTACAAGTAAATAATAAAGAAGATTATACAATTGGTATAGTTTCTTTTGATGCATTTTTATATAAATGTATTAAGCAAAGTGACTGTGATTATTATTTAATTGCCTATAAATTAACAATAACCCCAAAAGTTTCTAAGAAAAAATACAATTGGTTTTACAATTACTATGGCTGGAGTGAGTATTTCGAGGTCAGTTCTCAACTTCCTGAAAATGCAAGATTGACAAATTATAGTCCAAAAACAGAAAATCCAAAAAACTCATATACAGTTGGTATCAATGGCGGATATTCTAGCGAGAATGGTTTATCTGCAGGCATTTCTGCTTCTATAAGTGGCATTTCTTCGACTTTAAAAATCAATTGTCAATGTGATACACCATCACGATTATTTAAAATAGGATATGATTATTTGTGTGATGCTGCTCATGACAATGATTATTTAAAAAAGGAAACAATTCAATATGGTATGTTTACAGTTGAGTTGCCTAAGGGGACTTCATATACCCCAACATTTAAAGTGATGGGAAAATTTGCTCCTGCAATAGGATGGTCTAGTTTTTTCCAAGTCGCAGTTACGGATAGAGTAGAAAATTATGTCTATGTAACAATGTAAAATAAAAGGATGGTAGAGTATGAAAAAAATAATTTTATTTTCTTTATTATGGCTATGCTTATGCTTAACCTCATGTCATGAAGTTTCTGTACATTTTAAGCAAGCAGAAGATATTAATAAAATTCATGAGTATTATTTATATGTTTATGGTGATGAATTTACTGAAGATTTAAATGGTGGTGTTTTGCCAGAAAATTTAGTATATGAGTATGTAGATCATTTGAATTTAGATATTGTTGTTTTTCCAACTGCAGTTATTGTAAACCAGTCACTTGATTATGAACTTACAGAAAAATTAAATCTTTTATTTGAAAAAGGAATGACAATTATTTTTTTCAATGTTTCTACCGAAGATAACAAGATTATATTTTCAAAACAATTTCATTTTTGTGAATATAATTCTAATTCAGATGAGGGCTATTTTAATTTATATTTTGATTCAGCCAAAAAGTCATGCGACGCTACCGACAGTAGAGGAACTGTTACAGGATTACTTTTAATGGTAGAAAAGTGGTTGAGTAGATATAAATAATATTTATTTTAAATTTGATTAGGAAGGTATTATAAAATAAAAGGATGGTAGAATATGAAAAAAATAATTTTATTTTCTTTATTATGGCTATGCTTATGTTTAACCTCATGTCATGAAGTTTCTGTACATTTTAAGCAAGCAGAAGATATTAATAAAATTCATGAGTATTATTTATATGTTTATGGTGATGAATTTACTGAAGATTTAAATGGTGGTGTTTTGCCAGAAAATTTAGTATATGAGTATGTAGATCATTTGAATTTAGATATTGTTGTTTTTCCAACTGCAGTTATTGTAAACCAGTCACTTGATTATGAACTTACAGAAAAATTAAATCTTTTATTTGAAAAAGGAATGACAATTATTTTTTTCAATGTTTCTACCGAAGATAACAAGATTATATTTTCAAAACAATTTCATTTTTGTGAATATAATTCTAACTCAGATGATGATTATTTTGATTTATATTTTGATCCATCTAAAAGTAAAAGTATTTCTACTAGAAGTAGAGGAACTGTTACAGGACTACTTTTCATAGTAGAAGAGTGGTTAAGTAGATATAAATAATATTTATTTTAAATTTGATTAGGAAGGTATATATATGATATGTATTGAAAATGTTGAAATGCAATTTAAAAAGAAAAAAATATTATCTAATTTAAATTATGAATTTCCAAGTACAGGCTTTTATATTATTTGTGGAAAAAGTGGTGTTGGAAAAACAACACTATTAAATATCTTGACAGGTCTTTTAAAACCTACTTGTGGAACTGTCAAGTATGATGGTGTAGACATATATGATAAGAATTATAAAAAAAGAACACTTTTGAATGAGAAAATCGGTTATATTTTTCAAAACTATAATCTGATAGAAGAACTGAGTGTTGAAGATAACATTAGACTTGGAAATTCTTGTGAAAACCAAGAAATTTTAGATATAATGAAATTTCTTGGGATTGAGGATTTAAAAGATGAAAAAGTGGAAGTGTTATCGGGTGGTGAGCGTCAAAGAACAGCAATTGCTAGGGCTATCATTAAGTCACCAAGTATTTTGATTGCAGATGAACCAACAGGAAATTTAGATGAAGATAATTCTAAAATCATTATGCAATATTTAGCTGAAATCTCTAAAACGACTTTAGTAATTATGGTAACGCATGACGTTTCTTTAGCCAAAAATTATGCATCTCACATTTTGTATTTAAGTCGACAAGGCATAAAAGATGAGGTTCTTACAAATGTGTTTGATGCAAATATGTCATATGTTAAGAAGGAATCTAAGGCATCTAGTGATATGAGCTTTAAAATGAACTTCAAACTCTTATGGGCAACATTATATAAAAAGAAAGTTTTGTTTTTGCTCTATATGATCTTGTTTATAGTTTCAATGTCACTTTCTGCAGTCACATTATCTATGATAACATTCGATAAGGCAGATCTTGCAAGTCGTGTAATCTCTAAATACAATCCAGATAAAGAGGTTGTAGAGGTTATAAAAATTGCAACATATGAAAATAAATTTACCCACCTTCAAAAAGGAAAAATATTTTTTGAGGCTTTTGATAATAAAATAATAGGAAAAAGAAAAAAGTTTAAAGATATTGATTATATTCAAGTGGAAAACTTTGATGCAATTCCATTAGAAAAAGGTAGAGTACCTATAAAAGAAGATGAAGTAATCGTTACTCATGCATTAGCAGAATTAGATACACTTACGATTATGAAAAAAGAATATAGAGTTGTAGGCATCACTTCTGCTTTTGAAGAAAGCCAAGATGAAGAGAAGTTTGTCTTTGGTTTAAATACTATAAAAGAAGACACTTCCATCTTAACGACATCCTTATTTTCAGCTTTTGAAAGCTGTTATTATCATTCTGCAAATCAACTAGGGTATACAAAAGATATTGCTATAAATGAAATAGTTGTTTCTAAATCCTACGCAATGTCATATAATCTAAAAGAAGGTCAAGTATACACCACTTGTGATGTGAGAAAATATAAATCAGATTATTTTAATGGAGAAATTAATCCCTATACGGAATTAGGAGAAACTTTTATTGTTAAAGAAATTTTAGATCAACAGGATTTTTTTGTCATATTAAATGATGATAAATATGAATCTTTATCTAAAAATTATGACTTCTATTATGATTATGAAAAAACAGTTTTAATACATAAATTAGATAAAGAATTTATAGAAGAAATATATAAGCAAGGATTTGATATAATAGATGAAAATCTTATGTCATTTGACCCCTCTTTATCTATTTTAAACACTTATAACTTTTTTGGTAGAATAATATTGGTTATTGCTATCATTTTATTCATAGTAAGTAATTTCATTTTTCTAAAATCTATCATATTTAGTTTTAGAAATCAATTTTCTATTTTGAAATACTTAGGTATAAAATTTAAATATATGTTCAGTCAAATATTAGCAGTAAATGGTGTTATGATTTTAGTAACTTTCGTATTCAACACTTTATTTACTATGTTAATTTTAATTTTGTTAAATAAAGGACTTTTTGCTAATCTTACAGAAGAATTATATAAGACATTTAATTTTCTAAATCTTCGTATGGACATATTAGGATATTTATCATTAGCCTTGATTCTAACTATGAGTGTTTTATCTGCATATTATTTATTAACAGAACGAAATGTGAATATAAAAAAATGAATTCCCTTTAAAAGGAGCTATTAAGAAAACCTATATTTTCAAGTAGCTCTTTTTTGTTTTTTAGTAAGCTTAAATGATTTCCCCGGTGTTACAAAAATGGACCTCTTGTTACAATAGTATCAGGAGGTTTTTAATATGGTTGGTAAAAGATATAGTTCACAATATAAAATTGCAATGGTAGAGGAGTACCTAAAGCTAGTTGAAAAGGATCCTAAATTACCTATGGCAGAATTTGCTCGACGAAATGAGTTATCTGATTCTACGTTTAATGATTGGGTTATTAAATATAAACGTCAGGGCCAAGGATTTTGCAATATTACAAACGAAATAAAGAAATTGGGCTCTATAATTGATAGTACGCCAGTAATTATTCCTATGGTTAATAATATTGAGGATGAGAGAGCTTTAATGTCTGTTAATAAGATAAGAATGAAATATAATGGTGCGATTATTGAATTTGATGAGTCATTACTAGAAAGAGCCTTAAAGATTTTAAAAACATGGTAGATTTAAGAAATGTAAGAGGTATATATCTATATCCAGATATAGTTAGCTTTAGAAAGGGGATACCGGCGTTAACAAACCTAATATTAACATCGTATAAAGAGTCAGAAATTCTTGACTGTATATTTGTATTCTTTGGGAAAAATAAAAGGCAAGTAAAAATGCTTGAGATAAATGACGATGGTATTTGGTTATATGAAAAGAAATTAAAGGAAGCGAGTTTTATATTACCAAATGTAGATGGGAATGTAAAAATAGACAAAAGACAGCTAATAGAGATATTGAAAATTATAAAGCCCAAAAAAATAAGAAATGTTACTTAAAAATATAGTAATATTTCTTATTTTATGATATAATGTAGTGTATAATAGCACTACAAAGAAGGAGGGACTAATAATGTATCCAGAATGGGTTATGAAGCAACATAAAAAAGGGACATCAATCAAAGTGATAAATGGAAGTTATTACCTTTATAGTGTCACCTCTAAAAGAGTTAAAGGAAAAGTCTATCCAGTATCTTTTCAGAAATATATTGGGAAAATAACAGAAAAAGGCTTGATAGAGCCTAATAAGATATCTTTTGTTCCTGCCTTTGATGAGATAGTTATGTTAGGTAAAGAGGACGATATTAATGGAAAAGATAAAGAAATATTGAATAAGATACCGGCAATAAAACATGAAGAAATATATTTTGTTGGTAAGCTTACAAATAAGGAAATTAAATTGATAGAAAAATATTATAACTATGAAAATGGTAAGATATGGAGGTGAGTGAAGTGAAGAATTTAAGTAATGAAGAACTTTTGAAAATAATTGAGAAACTAAAAAAAGAAAACAAAGAAAAAGAAGAAATACTTAAGAGGCAAGCAGAAGAGATTAAAAAGCTAGATGATAAGGTATTAAGGCTTGAAGCAGAAAAAAAGGAATTAAACATAAAATTTGAAGAGCTGATAGCTAAATATGAAAATAAGCTAGCAGTTAATAGAAAGATATTAGCCGATAGATTCGCACCAAAAACAGAAAAGATACCTGCTTTAGCTTTATCAATAAATGAAGCTGAGGTGTTAGGAACTAAGAAAAGGAAAGGAAAGGACCTACTGAAAGATTTATTGAGGAATTAAAAAGCTTACAGAGTGAAATTATCGTTTATGATTATGATTTCGAAGGTAATGGCGTAGATAAAACAAAGGTTAAGCAATTCGGCGTTGATGAAAGCTATAAGATAGAGATGAATCCTGTTTCATATAAGGTTGTGAAGATTGAAAGAGCTAAATACAAAGATAAGGAACATATCTATCAAAGCACATCAAATGATCCATATCCACATTCACCACTTACGCCATCCTTGGCAGCAAATATCATCGAAATGAAGTATAATTTAGGTGTTCCGCTTTATAGATATGCAAAATATATGAATACATTTGGATTAAATGTATCACCACAGGATTTAAGTAATTATGTCATGAGAACTTTGGATATATTAAATCCACTATATTGTGAATTAGAAAAAGCATTAGTAAGTACTCCATATAATGTAATTCATGGAGATGAAACCACGTTAGAAATAATAGATTCAAGCAAAGATAAGTGTTATATGTTTGTATATACTACATCATTTTGGGACAATGCAGTATATATTTATAAATTTAGTGAGAGTCGAAAAATAGATAATACAGTGGATTTGTTGAATAATTTTAATGGATATTTCGAGTGCGATGGATATGTTGGATATGATGCGTTACCAAATAAGGTTGAAGGAAAAATAAAAATACAGAGATGCTGGACACATATGAGAAGATATTTCACGGATTGTTTAAAAAGCATTTCAGAAGCAAAAAGAAAAAAATCACCAGCTTATAATGTAGTGAATAAAATAAACGAAATGTTTAAATATGAAAAAATGATGAGAGAAAAGTGCTTCACAAAGAAAGAAATTGAAGAATTTAGACAAGGGAGGGAATATCAAAAAACAATTCATGAGATTGATACCTTAATAACCAATATAGATTATGGATCTGATTCATATTTAAAGAAAGCTGTAGAGCATTATAAAAATGATAAGACTGAGTTATATACATTTGTAGAAAATGGGTATGTGGATATTAATAATAATTTAGCAGAAAGAACAATTAAGCCTTTTGTCGTAGCAAGGAAGAACTTTATGTTTTGTAAAACTGCAGATGGAGCCCAAACTACAGGGAAGTTATTTTCTATAATTCAAACAACAAGGGCTAATGGTATAAAGACAGAATTATATTTAAAATACGTAATAGAAAATATTGATAAGATGGATATCAATAATCTTTTACCATGGAGTGAAAATATAGTAAAACAATTTAAAATTAGCACATCCGGAAAAAAATAGTTAATCCGGGGGATTTTTTGGTAAAATCCGGTGGATATCCGGAAGAAGTATTAAGCTTGAGTATTATTACTTGAGCTTTTTTGTTTTTATCGCTTGGGGAAATCTTTGAAGTTTACGTTTTTTATAATGCAGAACACACTACATACAAATCTTTTTGTTGACAAAAAACGCTGGGGGGGGGTATAATTTTAATTGGTGAAAAGTATATATTTTCAGAGTCAATTTTATATATAATTTTGCATTTGTTGACTTGATTATATTTTGCATGATATAATCTACTCGAGGTATGATATGAAAAAACATAAAGAAAATATATCAAAAGCTTATGCTTTATATACTTTTATAAAAATGGAAACAGATGTAAAATGTGGAGCAGCCGCAAATACATATTCTTCATCTTATCCCAATCTATATACTAAGATCAAGGTGATGAATTGTTTAGTAGCTTATGCAATAAAATATTATTTTGACAAAGATATCCAAGAAAAGAAGCCGATGAAGTATTTAAAAAATGGGATGGGATTTATAGAAGGAATCTACTTTTCCATTGCAGTATGTACACGCGTGCTTTGTGTCTGTGTAAGTCAGTCCCCTATTGGTGTAAGTATTCAGCTTCCTTGCTCCATCTATGATGAATTAGACTATGTAAATCACAACTTTAGTAAGAACGAAATAGAGGAATATCAAAAGAAAGATTATGGCAAAGAAACATATTTTTATATTTTGGGGAAAAAACGTGCTTATCAAATAAAAAATAAGCTTATGAATGAAAATTTCAAAATGCTTGATTCAACTCAAGAAATCTATACCTTTCATAAAGATACATTTTCAAAAGAAAACTTTATCTTTTGCGCAACAGGTAAGGTGAAATTTGAAAAAATTAATGATGAAGAAATATTATCATAAAAGATAGAGTAAAAACTGATAAAAATATGAAGCACTAACTTCTAAACAATTTTAGTCTTTAAGAAACTTTGATAGAGTAGTGTGCTAAAGAGTAAGAAGAAAAGTATGGTGCTTTTGTATTTGCGTTTAAACAACTAAATTTGTTGATACTTGATAAAAAAGGTGAGTGTTTAAAGTGAAGTTTTCTATTAAAATAAAAATCGTAATTATTTCCTTAATGACAATCATCATACTGGCTCATCTAGGAATAATACTATTTGGTTTAGTACCACATACATTATATGGAACTATTGGTAAATTCAATTTCATTAGTTTAGTTTTATGCTTAATCTTAGTGGTGACAATATTTATAGGACTTAAAAAAAAGAAGGGTAAGATGTTATATTTTACCATTTTAGTGCACATTCTTTTATTGTTTCCCTCTTTTATTTATGGAATATTCTTATTTGATTCATTTGAGAAATCAAGCACGGAAGATATCCATAATTATTTAGCTTTAGATGATAAAAAAACAATTCTAGATGTTCAATCCTTTTTTCCTCTTATAGTTGAAGAAGAACAAGTAGAATGGTATCGTTATTTTTATATACATTCTGATTTTCCGTTTGTTGACCATGTTACTGAGGTTAGTTTAAAAATAAAGTTAGATGATTCAGAATTTGAAAGCGTTCTTTTGGATTTGAAAGAAAAATTTCCAAATGCGATATATCAAGAATTTTTTTATAATTCAAAATATCAAGAGATTTCATTTGCAGATAATTTTGATTATGATTACAATAGAAGGCATGCTAATGTGAAAAAGATTTTATACGATGAAAAAGAAAAATCCATCCTATATGAGTATATATATACTGTAGATGGCTTAACTGCTTCAGACTATCAAGATTTATACTATGTTTCTAAAATAATATAAATTCCTCTTTAAAAATCGACTAAATTCCACTTGTAAAGTTGTTTAATTTTATCGAATTTGTGGTTGAATAATCGATGAATGGAGAAAAAGATTATGAACAATTTAAAAACAGTTTCCTTTTTACAAACCCTACGAAAAACTAAGGGCTTACTACAAGCAGATCTTGCCAAATATTTTTAAACTTATACAAAGACAGTATCAAAGTGAGCATGTGGAGATTCCTTACCAGAAATTCCTATGCTGAAGGCTTTGGCGGATTTCTATAGGATAGCCTTATTGTCCTATTAGTTGTATTTGTAAAAGCAACCCTATTCCCTTTTATATTTTTTGTTATAAAATATACTAGGAAAGTAAAAAAAATAAAAACCGCTTAGGCGGTTTTTTACTCTTCCGTTTCCTCGTAGAGCGGGAAAACATTTGAATCAAGCTCTTTTGATGCATACATCTTATCTGTATATAAAATACCATCTAAATGATCATATTCGTGCTGGAAGACTATAGCAGGGTATCCTTCAAGCTTTAATGTTACAGTTTTAATTTTATTTGTATTAAAATCGTAGATGGAACATTTGGCTGTAATTGCGTAATGTCTTGGTGTTACAAGTCCATCAGTAGATCGATCTACAGAAAGACATCCTTCCCCACCAGGCAAGTAGGTCATTTCCTTACTTTTTTGAATAATGGTTGGATTGATGATTGCAAATAAATAGCGTGGTTGTTTTTCATCTAAGAAATCCACTGCGTTCATCGCAAACATTCTTTTATTTACTCCAACCTGTGGAGCTGCAATACCAACACCTGGTCTAATGTCATATTGTTTAACAAGCTCATCCATACTAGAGATTACAACATATTCATATAAACCTTTTAAGCAATTGAAATCAGCATTGGATAGGGGTAAGCTAACCTTTGCTGACTCATTTCTTAGGATTTGATTTCCTTCTTTAACTATATCTTTATTTAAGTACATTTTTAATCACCTAGATGATTATATCATAACTTAAAACATTTTTCTACCATCTAGCTGCACCGATGATAACAAGAAGAATAAATAAAACTAGGATTAAAGCGTATGAATAACCACCACGACCTCTAGAACCGCAAGAATTTTGTGGAGTCATACAGCCACAACCATATCCGTATGTAGGCATTGAATAGTACATTGATATTCACCTCCTACATTAAAATATGATACTTACATAAAATTTGCTTGTGAATTTTGCCTATTTATTTTCATCGTCTGCAGTTAATCCTAAAAAACCTTCAATTCTACGCAAACGATTATTCAAGTTCCTTATTTTTCTGTTAAGATCTTCAAGCTCATAATAAATACGATTTAATTGCATATTTTCATAGTATTCATAATTTGGCTGATTATTCTTATTTTTAAACATTTTTCTTCACCTATTTCATTTTATGAATGAATTTAAAAAAATATGAAAATACTAAGATACGAGGTGATTAGGGATGAAGGATAAAACATTGTTACAAGCTTTGATATTAGGCGTAGGTCAAGTGGCAGCAAAAGTATTGTCGCTTGTTTTTTTGTTTCGATTCGCCAATGATCTAGGAAAAGATGCAATGTCTATGTACGCCTTTGCGTATGTACCCTTTTCTCTATTTGCAGATTTAGCTTGCTTCGGGTTGATTCCAGGAACCTCTAAGCTAGTTTCAAAATTACTAGGCCAAGAGGATGAAGGCAAAGTAAATCATTTACTTAGACGAGGAACTTTCTATTGTATTTTAGCAGGTATTTTCTTTTTTCTTTTTATGCTGTTTTTTAGTAGACAAATTTTATCTGTCTCTTTATTTGATGGATATACAGAAGAAACCTTTGAAACAGTAAGAACAAATCTTTTAATGGCATCCTTATCTTTATTTTTTTTACCCGTAATTCATTTTTATAAAGGATTTTTACAAGGACATTTTATAATGTATCCTTCCTGTATCTCTATTATTTTAGAAAATGTAGTCAAGCTTTTACTCTATATTGTTTTAGCTAAATATGTTCATAATACAGCACTAGTTTTTTCAGTATTTATTATCTATCTTTTTGGTTATATAGCAAGCTTTCTATTGTTACTTTATTTTGTGTTTCCTTATTTTAAGAAGAAGCATGAGAAGTTTTCGTCTGTACCGCTATTATTAAAAACCTGTATTCCCTTTGGTATTGCGACCATGTTTTTTACAATCTATCAGTTTATAGATTCTGTTAGTTTGCCTGTGTTACTTCCTGTAGAAGGCTATTATACTGCTTATATGTATGAAACTATACGTCTAATCTTTTTTCCGATTGTAATAGCTCAAGCCTTAGGTGGCGTTTTGAATCCTAAAATAAATTATATGTTCCAAGAAGACCGGATAGAAGAAGCCAAAAAAATAGCTTTGAAATGTTCTAGTATTATCATCTATATATTAATCCCTTTTATGATTTTAATAAGATATTTTGCTAGTGATATTTATAACCTATTTTATAAGCAAGAAAATGGTGCAATGATTCTATATCATATTTCTATATTAATTATATTTTTTGGACTGCATAAGGTTTTGATTGGAATTTCCTTAGGGTTACCTAAAGCACATTATATTATACTTGCAACTATACTTAGTGCAGTTGCTAAATACATTTTAAATCTAGTTTTAGTTCCTAAGCTTGGCTATTTAGGAGCAATTTATGCAACTATACTGGCAATTAGTATATGTATACTTGTGGCTTATTTTGTATTACACCAGGAAGGGATTTGTTTATTTATTAAAAATCTTCGAGATTTACTTGTATCTATTATAGCTACTTTTGTTAGTGCTTTTTTTGTTGTTATTTTTAGAGTTTGTTTCCTTTTAAATCATTATCCTGCATATTATAGTATTATAGCTTATTCTATATTACTTATGGGATTTTATTACATTATTTTAAAATTTTTTAAACAAACCTACAAATTATGCATAAAATAAAGTAGGGTGTTGACTATGAGTGCGAAGCTTAATGAATTTAAAGAATTTGTAAAAAGGCATCCTTTATTAAAAGGAATGGTACAAAGTAAACAGAAAACATGGCAAGAGCTTTATGAGGATTATTGTATCTTAGGTGAATCTGCTTTTCCAGAGGAGGAAAAGAAAGAGGATATAAAAGAAGAGGCTAAGAAAGAAACAAAAAGTTCTTCCTCAACGGAGGATTTAATTAAAACGGTTGTTGGATATGTAAAAAAGATTGATCCTGATCAGGTGACTAAAACAGTTACCAGCATCCAAAAGGTTTTAGAACTATTTGGTGGTATCGGTGGTGCAGCTGCGGGCTCTGCCTTAGCTAAGAAGTCTACAGGTGACCCTTTATTTGATAAACGGTTTGATGAGTGGTATTAATGGATTATATGAGTTATCTTTATGAGCATCTAGATTTACTAATGTACTTGCGATATCACCCAAAATGGTATAAAATATTATATTATGAGCCAGGCTACTTTAAAGACTTTCTAAAAGAGGCTCAAACAAACTTGAAGATTAGGCCTATAGATAAGCTTGAAAACTTTAAAAATAGATTTCAATTACTCTACTCTTTATCTAGTCTAATTTCATAGGAGGATATGATGAAAGATATATATGATCTTATAGATGATTACGCAATTGATATAATAAATAGTCCTGACTTTCAAAGATTGTTAGAGTGCAAGGAAGAAATCAAAAAAAACTTAAGTGGAAAAATTATGGCATTTAAAACTGCTGAAGCTAAATATTTAGAGGCAAAAGAATATGGAAAATATCATCCAAATTTAGAGGAGTATAAGAATAGATTTATAGAGACAAAAACAACCCTTTTTAATGATAGTCTTGTTAAAGAATATAAAGAACTTGAATCTAAAATCCAGGAAAAGCTAACTCAAGATATCAATGATTTGAAAAAGAGTGTATCAAATAAATTTAAATTGAATTATTTTTAAAGGTGTCAAGAAAAAATACTTGACACCTTATTTTTTTATGGTATAATGCTATATAGATTATGAATAAGAAGGAGTGTATTTATCATGGTAAAAATTAGATTACAAAGATTTGGTGCACATAAGGCTCCAAGATACCGTATTGTAGCTGCTGATTCTAGATCACCTCGTGATGGTAAGTTTTTAGAGATTTTAGGAACTTATAATCCTAGTACAGATCCTGCAACAGTAACTTTAGATGCAGAAAAGGTAAACAAGTGGCTATCTTATGGTGCACAACCAACGGTAACAGTAAAAAATATATTAGAAGCAAACAATATCAAGACTACTAAGTAAGAGGTGGGACTATGATAAAGTTTGAAGAGTTAATTAAGAGTTTAATTCTTCCTTTGGTGGCTTACCCTGAAGATGTTGAAATTATTAAGGTTAATGATGATGAAGAAAATCTTGAGTATCAGGTAAAGGTTAATCCAGCAGATTTTGGTAGAGTAATCGGGAAGGATGGTTATCTTGCTAGAGCAATTCGTGCCATCCTTTATGCAGGCGCTTCAAAAGAAGGAAAAAGAATTCACTTAGATATTAATAGTAAGTAATATATGAGAGGGTATCATTATGATATCCTTTTGTTATTTATATGAGTAGTATTCAAAATAATTTTTCTAAATATTTCTTGAATTTTGTTGAATTATTTGTAATAATGATGTATAATATAAATGTAAGGAGGTAAAAGAAAATGCTAGAATTTTTTGAATATGACGATATGAATGGTTTTGCAAGCATATATGATAGTCATATCACACTAAGTAAAACACTTCTAAAATACTTTAAGGATGCATATCGTGTAAGAGTAGGCGTTGATAAGCAAGAAGGCTTGGTTCATATTTATGCTGTAAATAAGGATTATGCTTTAAGTGGAGAATTAAAGGAGGCATCCTTACTCCCCGTATCTATTTCTAAAACGTATGCTCGTATTTGCTCAAGACCTTTAATTAAGTATTTGTCAAACATTTTTAATTTAAACATTGCGAAAAAAGAATTTAAAAGATTCAAAGCGTGTTATGATGATGTAAAACAGGTTATAATAATAGATATGAAAGGAGAGGTGTCCTAATGGAATATATGGTTTGGGTATGGCTAGGTGTATTTGTTGTTACACTAGCTATAGAGTCTATTACACAGGATTTGGTTGCGGTATGGTTTTCACTAGGATCTATTATAGCTTTAATCTTATCTGCCATTCCTCAAATTCCTTGGTATATTGAAATTGTAGTATTTGCGGTTGTATCTTTTCTAGCATTGGGTTTAACAAGACCTTTTGCAAAGAAACTATTATTCAACGCTACTAGATATACTAATGTTGATGAATTTGTCGGAAAAAGAGTTAAGGTTATTTCTGATATTTCAAAGTTTGAAAATGGTGAGGTTAAGATTCATGATATCATTTATCATGCTAGCTTAATGGAAGAAGAAACAGAAACAATTAAAAAGGATGAAATTGTTGAAATTGTAACTTTAAAAGGAAACAAAGTTATAGTAAAAAAAGTAAAAGAATAAGAGAAAGGAAAGATTTATAATGAATACTGGAGTTATTGTTGCTATAGTTTTAAGTGTTGTTTTAGTTGTAGTTATCATTTTATTAATTACACGAATTAAAATTGTGCGTCAGACGCAAAAGTTAATTATTGAAAGGTTAGGTGCATATCATGCTACTTGGTCTGTAGGTTTTCACTTCTTAGTACCATTTATTGATCGTATTGCTCAAGTTGTATCTATGAAGGAACAGGTAAGTGATTTTGATCCACAGCCAGTTATTACAAAGGATAATGTTACGATGCAGATTGATACAGTTGTATTCTTTCAAATCACGGACCCTAAGCTATATTCTTATGGCGTAGAAAATCCAATTGCTGCATTAGAGAATCTATCTTCAACCACATTACGTAATATTATTGGTGAACTAGACTTAGATGAAACCTTAACCTCTCGTGATATTATTAACACAAAGATGCGCTCTATTCTAGATGAAGCTACTGACCCTTGGGGTATCAAAGTAAATCGTGTTGAGGTTAAGAACATTTTACCTCCTAAAGATATTAGAGATGCCATGGAGCGTCAGATGCGTGCCGAGCGTGAGCGTCGTGAAAAGATTTTGCTTGCTGAAGGTGAAAAGAGAAGTAAGATTCTTCAGGCTGAAGGTGAAAAGGAATCTCAAATCTTGCGTGCAGATGCTGAAAAAGAGGCTATGATTAAGAAGGCTGAAGGTGAAGCACAATCTATTTTAAAGGTTAGAAGTGCAGAAGCTGAAGGTGTAAGACTTACTCGTCAAGCTCAAGCTGATGGTTATAAGATGTTAGTAGAAGCAGGCTTAACTAAGGAGGTTTTAGCTATTAAATCCTTTGAATCCTTAGAGAAGGTTGCTGATGGACAGTCAACTAAAATTATTATCCCATCTGAAATGCAAAACCTAGCCTCCACTATTGCTGGTGTTGCAGAGGTTGTAAAGGATACTAAAAAATAATTTTAAATAATAATGCCAAGTTACTGCTTGGCATTTTCTTTTTGGGTAAAACTAGTAATGGTGATATTTTTGAAAACAGTTTTAATTACAGGTGCTACTGGTGGTATTGGGAGTGAGCTTTGCAAAGTATTTGCTCAACATAAATATAATTTAATTCTCGTAGGAAGAAATGAAATGAAACTTTTAGCATTGAAGGAGAAATTACAAAACCTATATCCTATTCAGATAGATTTTATTCTTGCTGACTTAAATTTATGTAATATTGGGCGAGCGATTTATGAAGAAACTATAAAGAAAAAATTTAAGGTGGACATTTTGTGTAATGTTGCCGGATTTGGTGTATATGGAGATTTTTTAGAACGTAATTTAATCGATCATAGAAAATTGCTTTCAGTTAATTTGAATGCCGTATTAGAACTTTGTCATTATTTTGGAAATAAGATGAAAAAAGAAGGTAGAGGAAGAATGATTAACATCGCTTCAATTTCTGCTTTTTTTCCAGGTCCTTATATGGCAACCTATTACGCCTCAAAGGCCTATATATTATCTTTTTCCATTGCTTTAGCAAAAGAATTAAAGCCTTATGGCGTAGGTGTATCTGTAGTTTGTCCAGGTGTTATTCCAACAGAGTTCTATCCTAAAGCAGAGGCAGATTTAAAGCATAGCTATTTGCTAAAAAGAATGCCGTTAGAAAATCCTAAAGCATTAGCTAAAATTATATATAAAAAATCAATGCACAATAAACTCATTATTAAGAATGGGATAATCAATCGAATATATATTTTTTTAAGTTTATTTTTACCACTCCAAATAAAAGCTTTTATTGTTTCTTGGGTTCAAAGAAAAAAATAGGATTTCCTTAAGTGTTATGCTATAATGAAGATAAGGAAGTGAGAGTTATGTCTTATCGAAGAAAGCTATTTAAGTTTAGAAAGCCTTATAAGCTAGAAAAATCTAATCCATTGTTTTATAAAGCAATGAAGGAAAATTTAGAATATCAGTACAAGCATTGTAAGGAGTATAGAAAAATTTTAGATGCCAAAGGCTTTACTCCTAAGGATTTTAAATGTTATGAGGATATAGTGAAAATTCCTTTTTTACCCACACTATTTTTTAAACATCATGAGCTCATTTCTATGAGTAAAAAACGAATGGTAATCAAAGCTACCTCTAGTGGAACTAGTGGGAAGAAATCCTTAATTGGTTTTAATTTGAAAAGTTTACTTAGAGGCTTAAGCATGGTCATTCGTGTAGGAAGGTACCATCATTTATGGAGCTTAAAGCCTGTTCATTATGTCATATTTGGCTATGAACCTAACAGGAAAAATAAAACGGCAATTTCTAAGACTGCTTTTGGTTTTACTTTTTTTGCTCCTGCATTAAGTCGTACTTATGCTTTAAGATATAAAAAGAATGGCTATGAGCTAGATATGGAAAATATGAAAAGAAAACTTATGAAATATGCTAAAGCAAAATGTCCTGTAAGGACAATTGGCTTTCCTGCATACACCTATTTTTTATTAAAGCAGATGAAAGATGGAGGCATTCATATTCAGCTTCCTAAGGGATCCTTGATTACCTTAGGTGGTGGTTGGAAGCAATTTTATGCAGAGAAAATAGAAAAAGAAGATTTCTATAAATTAGTTTATGATGTATTGGGCGTGGATGATAAGCATGTCATAGAATTCTTTGGGGCTGTTGAACATCCAATTTTATATACAGATTGTAGATATCATCATTTCCATGTTCCAGCTTATGGTAGAGTTATTATTAGAGATGTAAAGACTTTAGAACCAGTACCAAATGGACAAATTGGTTTAATTAATTTATTAACTCCAATGGTAGATAGTGTACCTATTTTAAGTATTATGACAGATGATTTAGGAATTTTACATGATGAGCCATGCCCTTGTGGAGAGCCTTCACCTTACCTAGAGATTATTGGTCGTGTAGGAATTAAGGACATAGTAACCTGTGCTGCAGGGGCAGAAGAACTTTTAAAGGGGAAGTGATGCTATGATTTTATTTCATGGAGAGGTCTTAGAAAATAAGGAACAAAATCGAATTTTAAAAGGATTATATGAGGACTGCTTAGAGACTTTAAAAAATAAGCCTAAACTTAAAATTGAACAGGTTATTCGTGCTTGTGATCAAGTTTATCAAAAGGCGATATTGGGTGAATACGATGAAATTGCTATGCCACTACTTAAGATGGCTGATATTTCCTATGACCGCTTTTTATCTATGGCAAAGCTATTTTCTAAGGAAGGCTTAGAATATAAGTGTAGGATAGAATTAGGAGAGGATTATGCAAATCCAATATCTTTATCAAGCAGAACAAAACGATATCGTTATCCTTTAGGAATACTATTTCATATTGCTGCTGGGAATGTGGATGGGCTTCCTGCTTATAGTGTAGTAGAAGGATTACTTGCAGGAAATATTAATATTTTAAAGCTACCCACAGGAGATAGCGGATTATCTATAAGGTTATTAAAGGAGCTTATTGATGTTGAACCTGCAATCAAGGATTTTATTTATGTTTTTGATGTACCTTCAACCGAAATCAATACCTTACAAATTTTTGCAGATATTGCAGATGGTGTTGTAGTTTGGGGTGGAGATGTTGCAGTAGAAGCAGCAAAAAAGATGACAGGAGTTACAACAAAGCTTATTTCTTGGGGACATAAATTGTCTTTTGCTTATGCAACACTTTCAGCTTCAGATGAACAGCTATATGAGCTTGCAAAGCATATTTGTGATACTAATCAAGTTTTATGCTCTTCTTGTCAGGGTATATTTTTAGATACAGATAGTAAAAGTGAACAAGAAGCCTTTGCAATGCGCTTTTTTGAAATTTTTAAAAAGGCGAATAAAGATTCATCTAAGCTAGATATTGGAATGTGTGGTAAAAATACTATTCGTATTTATAATGATTTATTAGAAAATCCGAACAAAAAAATTTTAAATGCTGAGGGAATTAGTGTATTCATTGAAGAGGATAGCGAATTATGCTTATCTATGCTTTTTAGAAATGTGTGGATTAAGCGACTAAAGAGAAAAGATATTATTACGAATTTAAAAAAGCATAAGAATCATTTACAATCATGTGGATTATTATGTAGTAGCGAGGAAAAAAATGAACTTGCTCATCTTCTAGCTTCTGCGGGCGTAGTTCGTATTACTGGTGGAGATATGGCAAGAATGTTTGCAGGAGAAGCACATGATGGAGTCTATCCTTTACAAGAATATAGTAGAATTGTTGAGGTAGATTAAAATGCTGTGGCATTTTAAAAAAGTAAAACAAAATACCGTTGTAATGTACTTATTATTAATTTATACTCTAAAGAACTAGCTAAAAAGCTAGTGTGAGTTCATTTCCCTTATGGCTAATAGGTGGCTAATAAAAAAGGATAATTAGGTGTTTAAATTCCTAGTTATCCTTATCTCTTTTTAAGGGTGTTATTTTTTGACGTACACGAATAATGCAGGTGTTAGGTCATACTCAATATGAAACAACTAAAAGATACTTGCACCAAAATCAAGATAAATTGAAGAACGACATTTTAAGAGCAATAAAAAAGGGTGAATAACCGCATTATTCACCCCACAATACGTCGGACTCCTCTAGGGTAAAACCCTAAAATTTCCCGAAATATCAACTAATTTATGGCGCACCCTAGAGGATTCGAACCCCTAACCTTTTGATCCGTAGTCAAACGATCTATCCAATTGATCTAAGGGTGCACGCTAAATTTCATGGCGGTTCGGACGGGACTTGAACCCGCGATCTCCAGTGTGACAGACTAGCATGTTAACCACTACACCACCGAACCATTATTCAACGCTTGATTATTATATCATACTTGACAAACTAAAAACAAGTACTTTTTTTCTTTTTCGAAAAAGAATATAATTAATAATTAGAAAAGGGGAATGAATTATGAATTTGGAATATATTAAGGAGATTGCATTAAAATTGTTTTTATGTGACTCACCAACAGGTTTTAGCAAAAATGTAAATACGTTACTTATAGATTTATTAAAGGAACTTGGATATGAAGCAAAACTTACAAATAAAGGAAATGTTAAATTATTAATAGAAGGAAAGGATCATTCAAAAAAAAGAGCTACAAGTGCACACGTGGATACCTTAGGCTTAATGGTACGCTCTATAAAAGGAGATGGAACACTGGCAGTAACAAGTGTAGGTGGTCCATCTATTCCAACATTAGATGGAGAGTATTGTAAAATTATGACCAGAGTTGGAAAGGTTTACTCTGGAACAATTCTTTGTAGTAGTGCTTCTGTTCACGTATATGAAGATGCTAAGAGTAAACCAAGAGATTTAGATTCTATGCTTGTTCGTATAGATGAAAAACTAAATTCTAAGGAGGATGTAACAAAACTTGGAATTGATAATGGGGACTATATCTTTATTGACCCTAAGACTACTCTTACACCTAGTGGTTTCTTAAAAAGTCGTTTTATCGATGATAAGGGAAGTGTGTGTGCTATTTTAGGAGTGCTTAAGGAATTAAAAGAGAAGAATTCAGTACCTGCCTATGATACTGTTGTTTATTTTGTTAATCAAGAAGAAGTAGGCCATGGCGCTGCAACAACAGATAGTGATATTGATGAGTTTGTAACAGTAGATATGGGTTGTATCGGTAAGGATTTAGCTGGTAATGAATATGCAGTATCGATTTGTGCAAAGGATTCAGGAGGTCCATATAGTTATGAGTTAACAACTAAATTAATTCAAATGGCTAAAGAAAATAACTTAAATTATGTTGTTGATATCTTCCCATTTTATGGTTCAGATATTGGAGCTGCTTGGAGAAGTGGTGTTGATTGTGCAGGAGCGTTAATTGGTCCAGGTGTTCATGCAAGTCATGGTATGGAGCGTACACATTTAGAAGCTATAGAAAATACAATGAAGCTTTTATACCTATATCTAACAACAAAATAGGGAGAAACTGATATATGAAAAGAATACTTACGATTCAAGATATTTCCTGTGTGGGACAATGTTCTTTAACAGTAGCTTTACCAATTATATCAGCGTTTGGAATAGAGACTTCAGTTATTCCAACTGCAGTATTATCTACGCATACTGCTTTTCAAGGATTTACTTTTTGTGATTTAACTGAGGAGCTACCTAAGATTTTAAAACATTGGGAAAAGGACAACATCAAGTTTGATGGATTCTATACAGGCTATATTGGTTCTACTAAGCAAATTGAATATATTAAGGATATTATGCAGCATACTGCAAAGCCTAATGCTTTAAAGGTTGTAGATCCTTGTATGGCTGACCATGGGAAGCTTTATGCAGGGTTTGCGAGTGATTTTCCTGAGCATATGCTAGAGCTTTGTAAAGAGGCAGATGTGATTGTGCCTAATTTAACAGAACTATGCTTTTTACTAGATGTTCCTTATAAAGAATATAATAAAGAAGAATTAGAAGAACTTGTAAAGAAAATGAGTGACAGAATAGATGCTTCTGTGGTTTTAACAGGCGTAAGCTTTTATCCAGAAGAACTTGGGTCCTTAACTTATGATAGAACAAAAAATAAGATATCTTATTATTTTACTAAGCGAGTACCTGTTTTTTTTCATGGGACAGGTGATTGCTTTGCAAGTGCATTTTTTGGTTCTGTGGTAAAGGGTTTTGATTATGAAAAGGCTGCAGAAATTGCCTGTGAATTTACTTTTAGAGCTATTTCAAACACAGAAGCAGATGCTAAAACACATTGGTATGGTGTTCATTTTGAATCTGCATTAAAATATTTAGTAAATTTAGAATAAAAATTGTCGATATTTTGCCATAAAATATTTATAATCTTTTTATTTTATTGTATAATTAGTATGTTAAACAAGTATAATGGTTTTAGATGAGAAAGAGGCGATGTTTTTATGAATCCAATATTACTTGCTACTATAATTGTTATTGTGCTTGTATTGCTATTTGTTGTTATATTTGCATTATCTTATGTGAAGGCTGGTCCAGATACTGCAATTATGGTTACTGGTGCAGGCAAAAAGAAAATACTAATCGGTAAAGCAGGATTTAGACTTCCATTTTTCCAAAGAACAGATTCATTATCTTTAAAAGCATTCCAAGTAGATATCAAGACAGAAGAAGCAATTCCTACAAAGGAATTTATTAACATTAATGTTGATGGTGTTGCAAACTTGAAAATTTCTTCTGATCCTGAACTATTAGAAAAAGCATTTGAATCTATTTTAAATATGGCTGAATCTGAACTACAAAATCAACTTCAACAGGTATTACAAGGAAACATGCGTGAAATTGTTGGTACTGTTGAAATCAAAGAATTAGTAAGAGACAGACAAGGCGTTGCTAATAAGGTTAAAGAGAATGTTGTTCCTGATATGGCTAAATTAGGAATAGAGGTTGTTAATTTTAATATTCAATCCTTCTCAGATGATAATAAGGTTATTGAGAATTTAGGTATTGATAATATAAGTCAAATTTCTAAGGATGCCTCTATTGCAAGAGCGAATGCAGAACGCGATGTTGCTATTGCATCTAGTGCAGCAAGTGAGGCTGCAAATAAAGCAAAAGTTGAATCTCAAATGAAGATTGTTCAACAAAATACAGACTATGAGCTTCAAGCTGCTGCTTTAAAACAAAAATCAGATACTGCAAAAGCAGTTGCTGATGCTGCTTACGATATTGAAAAGCAAAAACGTTTAGAACAAATTAATGTTGCAGAGGTTAATGCGAATATCGCTAAGCGTGAAAGAGAAGTTGAACTTGGAAATCGTGAAGTTGAATTAAAGGAAAAGAAATTACAAGCAGAAGTAAATAAGGTTGCCGATTCTAAAAAATATGCTGATCAAATGGCTGCAGAGGCCGACTTATTTACTCGTCAAAAGGCTGCAGAAGCAAAGAAGTATGAACTAGAACAAGAAGCTGAAATGCAAAAGATTAAGGCAGAAGCAGATAAGGTTGCAAAACAAAAGGCTGCAGAAGCTTTAAAGATTCAAGCTGACTTAGAAGCTGCTGCTCAAATTGCTAGAGCTAATGCAGCTAAGGAAGCTGCTTTAGCTGAAGCTCAAGGTATTGAAGCAAAGGGTAAGGCAGAGGCAGATGCTATTCGAGCTAAAGCAGAGGCAATGAAACAATATGGTGAAGCAGCAACTTTACAATTAATTTTAGATTCTGGAGTGTTACCTGAGATTGTTAAGGCATATGCAGAGCCGCTTGCAAGTGCTATGAGTAAGATTGATAGTATCACAATGTATGGTGAAGGAAATACTGCAAAGCTTGCAGAAGAGATTTCTAAAAATGGCACACAGATTTTTGATGGTCTTGAAAAAGCTACTGGTCTTGATGTTAAATCTTTACTAGCTGGCTATTTAGGTGGCAAGCTTATAGAGAAAGCAAAAGACAAAGAATAAAACAACTAAAGGAAGCAAAAAAAGCTTCCTTTAAATTCTTTAAAAGAAATGTATAAATATATTTATACATCACATTCTATTTAGAAGGAGGATTGAAAGATGCAAAAAAGGTTAATCCAAGAAAATGAAGAAAAAATTGAAAGTTTTGATTTAGAATATTATAAGCATCAAAAGAATTATCCTATTCTTGCTGCCTTATCAGCATTAGAAACTACAAATGAGATTCAAAAATGCTATTATAGCTTAGAAGATGGTGCTTTTGATTTTAATGCTCTTAAGCTTTATGCATTTCTCCAAAGTTTGTTTGTTTCTGTTGACTCACTCTATGCTTTATCTTTTGCTTTAACCAAAAGTAAAAGTTTTATTAACATTAACAAAAATCCTGTTTTAAGAGAGTTAAAATACATAAGAAATGATGTGGTTGGACATCCTGCAAATAGGATGTATAACTCTACAACTTTAGCATATTGCATTTTAGATGTGAGTAGCGTGAATAATAAAGGCTTTTACTATAATATATTTTCAGGCCAAGGAGTAGAAAGCAAATATGTAGATATTACTAAAATTGTAGAAAGCTTTTATATAGAAAGTAATGCCTTTTTAAGTGAATTATTAGAAGTTGCAATAGATGAGAAAATGAAATCTAAATATGCAAAACTTGCTTTGGACACTATAGATTTATTTGATATGCGTGGAAACTATAGGGAATCCTTAAATTCTTTAAAGAAAGTCTATTTAAAAAGCTTTCCAAATTCCAACTCAAGTCAACATCGTTTTTTATGGAGAATGGAGCTTGTTGAAGCATTAGAACAATATCAAACTTCTGACGAAGAAATTTTGGATTTGAAAGAATATGCTATTGGATTAGAATTAATTAAAATTTATCAGTTATTTTCAGGTAAGGAATATACCTTATCCTTAGCTAGAAGAAAGCCTACTTTAGTTTCTGCCTTTTATCGTTTTATTAAAAAGAATAAGGAAAGTGTTTCATATGTTGATAAAATTAATGATCTAAAACATCCATTAATTTTATCCTCATTAGATTATCTTTTAGAGTTATCGATAGAAAAAAATGTGATTCTAGTAACTAAGTATATCAATTTTTTGAAAGAACTATATGAGGCAAAAGAGGATGCTTTACTTTATGCATTTACATTACCTATTAAAGATTATAAAAAATAAATAACGCTTTTATATAGATATAATCTTTATTTTTTGTTATAATAAATTCTGTTTTGGAGGCAGTAATTATGGATATTAGAAATATAGCAATCATTGCCCATGTTGACCATGGTAAAACAACATTAGTAGATAAGCTTTTAAAAAGCTCACACACATTTAAAGAACATCAGGTTGTTGAAGATCGTGTAATGGATTCTAATGCATTAGAAAGAGAAAGAGGCATTACTATTCTAGCGAAGAATACAGCAATTACATATAAGAATACAAAAATCAATATCTTAGATACGCCTGGACATGCAGACTTTTCAGGTGAAGTAGAGCGTATTATGAAAATGGTAGATGGTGTAGTTTTAGTAGTAGATGCTTATGAAGGGACTATGCCACAAACAAGATTCGTTTTGAAAAAAGCATTTGAAGCACATCTTAAGCCTATCGTTGTTATCAATAAAGTGGATAAACCTTCTGCAAGACCTGTTGAGGTTATTGATGAGGTTTTAGAATTATTTATTGACTTAGGTTGTGATGAAGATGAATTAGATTTCCCAGTATGTTTTGCCTCAGCAGTCAATAACACTTGTTCCTTATCTAGTGATATTGCAACGCAGGAAGAAGGTATGGAGCCATTACTTGATATGATTATAAAAGAGATACCAGCTCCTGCAATGGATAAGAATGCACCTTTACAGCTTCAGCCTGCATTATTAGATTATACAGATTTCGTTGGTCGTATCGGTATTGGTAGAATTGCACGTGGTACGATTCATTCAGGTGAAGTTGTTTCTTGTTGTAGATTAGATGGTTCTATCAAATCCTTTAGAGTTCAAAAACTATATGGATTCTTAGGCTTAGATCGTATAGAAATCAAAGAGGCATCAGCTGGTGAAATTGTTGCCATCTCTGGCTTGGGAGATATCTCTGTTGGAGAAACGATTTGTACACAAGGACAGGAAGAGCCTTTAGAGAAAATCCATATTTCTGAGCCAACAGTTCAAATGACATTCGGTACAAATACATCACCATTTTGTGGTAAGGATGGGAAAAGCGTTACAGCAACCAAGATAGAAGAGCGTTTATTTAGAGAAGTTCAAAAGGATGTTTCCTTGAAGGTAAAGAGATTAGAAACCTTAGAGGAATGGTTAGTCTCTGGACGTGGAGAGCTTCATTTAGGTATTTTAATAGAAACTATGCGTAGAGAAGGCTACGAATTCCAAGTATCTAGACCACAGGTTATTATGAAGGAAATTGATGGCGTAACCTGTGAACCTTATGAGTATTGTGTAATTGATGTTCCGAATGAATCTGCAGGAGCCGTCATTGAAATGATGGGAAATCGTCACGGTACTATGGAAACTATGACGAATACAGAAACACAAACTAGACTGGTTTATACAATTCCATCTCGTGGTCTAATTGGATTTAATACGGATTTTATGACTGCAACTAAAGGATATGGTATTATCAATCATAGCTTTATTGACTATCGTCCTGTTGAAACTATCTTTATTGCAGAACGTACAACAGGTGTATTAGTTTCTATGGCTCAAGGTCAATCTACAGCGTATTCTATTGGTGCTTTAGAAGATAGAGGAACAATGTTCATCGCTCCAGGTGAAGAAATTTATGAAGGGATGATTGTTGGTGAGGCAAATAAAAATCTAGATCTTGCAGTGAATGTTGTTAAGGCAAAACAACAAACGAACACACGTTCTTCAAATAAGGATATGACAGTAGTTTTAAAAACACCAAGAGTTTTAACCTTAGAGGCTTGTCTAGAGTTTATCAATGAGGATGAACTTGTAGAAATTACTCCCAAAAAGATTCGTTTAAGAAAGAAAATCTTAGATACGGTTGAACGTAAAAAGTATGATGCTAAGATGAGAAATTTAAAAGAAGAATAACATAGATATTTTATAAGATTTGAAATTCAACTTTAGCTTGAAATTTTTCTAGTTTCTAGTTATTGTTGAATTTCTTTTTTTAGGTATAATAAAAGTGTAGCTACAAAAAAATAAAAAATAGGAAGGTAAAATTTATGAATACAAAAGATATTGGTGATTATATTAAAACGAGGAGAACAGCTTTAGGTTTGACTCAAAAGGATCTTGCCGATCAGTTTAATATTTCATTTCAGGCGGTTTCGAAATGGGAAATGGGAGAAACATTGCCTGATACTGCAATACTTTTAGATTTGGCAGACATTTTAAAAACTACTGTTGATAATATTTTAAATGGAGGAACTATTATTGCAAAAAAATACAAAAGGATTTGTGTTTCAGATGTATTAAAAGGTTTTGAAGCAATGGAAACAATTAAAAAGTGTTTTGGCGAAAGCAGTGATTTCTATCAAGGAATGATAGAAGGCATCAATCAAAAAATGAATATGGATATAGAGGCCCATTTGTCAAATCCTTTTCATCGAGAAGTAATGTATGCTGAGGTGATTCTTCAGGCAATACAAAATGAACATGCTTATGTAGATATGGATGAAATAAGGAAATTTTTCAAAAATGAAAAAATGGTAAAATTTATTGAAGATTATACTATGAAATTTAATTGATTTCTTTCAATAAATCTTTAATTGTCACAAAAACGATTTTAGTTAAAACAAATCTTTTCTTACCAACATCCTTAATAGAAGAGCCACATAAATAAATGATATCATCTATTATGATAAACCTATCATGTATCTTATTTGTTTTAATAACAGTAAGATTATGATGGA